>JAGWUY010000286.1 GCA_028868255.1 Alphaproteobacteria bacterium
CTAATCTCTGCTTTGGTTTACCTCATCAGCATTACAGTCACCAACTGCCATGGACGCGTAGCGTTTCGGTAATATCAACATAGTGATTAATTCGGACATTGCAATATGATTAAGTGTTAACAGTTATCAAACTGCAAATGCATTCTGCACATCTTCTTCATCCACCAGAAAGCCCCCAGATTGCCGTTTCCACAGGCTGGCATAAAGTCCACCCTTCTTTTTCAGCAATTCGGCATGGGTGCCTTGTTCCACAATGCGGCCTTTATCCATCACAATCAGGCGGTCCATCGCTGCAATGGTGGACAGGCGATGCGCCACGGCGATCACGGTTTTGCCCTCCATCAGCGTGTAAAGATTTTCCTGAATGGCGGATTCAACTTCAGAATCAAGGGCCGATGTGGCTTCATCTAAAATCAGGATCGGCGCGTTTTTCAGCAGCACGCGAGCGATGGCGATGCGCTGGCGCTGGCCGCCGGAAAGTTTAACACCGCGTTCACCTACATGGGCCTCTAGGCCTTTGCGGCCATTGGGGTCGACCAATGTTTCGATGAACTCGTTGGCATGAGCCTTGTGGGCGGCGGCCATCACCTGTTCGAGCGTGGCGTCAGGTTTGCCATAGGCAATGTTGTCACGCACCGAACGGTGCAGCAGCGATGTATCCTGCGTCACCACGCCAATAGCAGCGCGTAACGTTTCTTGCGTTACTTCCGCAATGTTTTGCCCGTCAATGGTGATGGTGCCGGAGCCCACATCATAAAAGCGCAACAGCAGATTGGCCAGGGTGGATTTGCCAGCGCCCGAACGGCCTACAAGGCCCACTTTTTCGCCGGGCTTTATGGTGAGCGTGAAACCATCAATCACATCATGGCCACGCGCCGCGATGGATTGACCATAATTGAAGTGCAGCTTGTCGAAGGCTACATTGCCTTGGGTCACAGCAAGTGCCTTGGCACCTGAAACATCTTTGACGGCATGGGAACGCGCAATCACTTCCACACCGTCTTTGACCACGCCAAAATCTTCAAACAGGCCTGCGGTTTCCCAGATCATCCAATGGGCCATGCCCAACATGCGGTAAACCAGACCCACTGAAAAGGCGATTGCCCCCACGGTGATGGCGTTGGAATACCACAGCCAAGTGGCCGTGGCGGCGGTGGACATGAGCAAAAGGGCGTTGATGATATTCAGGCTGGTGTTCATGCCGGTAGACGTGCGCATGGAGTTATAAACTGTCTCCAGCATCCACTGCATGCTCTGTTTGGCATAGCTGTCTTCGCGCGCAGTGTGAGCAAACAGCTTCACGGTTTGCATATTGGTGTAGGTATCCACAATACGGCCCGTCACCACGGAGCGCGCATCGGCTTGTGCTTCCGACATTTTGCCCAGGCGCGGCACAAAATAAGACAGGGTGATGATATAAAGCACCAACCACACAAGCAGGGGAATGGTGAGACGCCAGTCATTGCCGGCAAAAGATGCGAAGGCCGTCAAAAAGAAAACCGCAACCCAAGCGAACACCTGCGAAATCTTCATCACCACATCGCGCACGCCAAGTGCGGCCTGCATGACTTTGGTGGCCACGCGGCCCGCAAACTCATTGTGGAAAAATTCCATCGATTGGCGCAGCATATACCGATGCGCCATCCACCGAATGCGCATGGCATAATTGCCGCGCAGGCCTTGGTTTTCTATAGAATCTGCCGCAAGCGTAAGGAGTGGCATTGATGCCAGCGCCAAAGCCACAAGCCCGATATGCCACTTGTTGTCCTGCCAAAAGGTGGCGCGGTCAGCTTTGTTCAAAACATCAACCAGAGTGCCGAGATAGGCAAAGATACGCACTTCAAGAATGGCGATCACCACGGAGAACAGAAATCCCGCAATCAACAGGGGGAAAAATGGCCGCGAATAAAAGCGAATGAAGCCCCAAGTCGTTGCACTCGGCATCGAGGGTTGCTCATCAGGAAAACTATCAACGCGGCGTTCCAGCCAGCTAAAAAACCAATTGAACATTTTAATCACAGGAAGACGCGCAAAACCCGGCGCATCAGAATCGGCGCTGGCACAACAGGCGGCACAGCCCCTCCGTATATGGCAAAGCAGGTCTTCGGGGAAAGCATGACTTCCTTTAAAAATTTTGCTGCGGCATTTGTGCCACATGCTATCTCCTGATTCATGGCCACTTCCTCTCGCGTCTTGCCCCTGGTCTTTGCATCCGCTCTGTTCATGGAAAATATGGATTCGACGGTGATTGCCACATCTCTTCCGGCCATCGCCAAGGATCTGGGCACAAACCCTGTTGCGTTAAAGCTGGCCTTCACCACCTATCTCTTGAGCCTCACGGTGTTTTTGCCGATTTCCAGCTGGGTTGCGGACAAGTTTGGGGCCAGCACGGTGTTTCGCGCGGCGGTGGCCATTTTCACCCTCTCATCGCTGGCCTGTGGTTTTGCCACTTCTCTGGAATATCTGGTGGTGGCGCGCGCGTTTCAGGGCCTGGGCGGGGCCATGATGGTGCCCGTCGGGCGCATCATCATGCTGCGCACGGTGCCAAAATCCGAATATGTGAATGCCATGGCCTGGCTTACGGTTCCGGCCCTTATTGGCCCCTTGTTGGGGCCACCCATTGGTGGCTTCATCACCACCTATTTGCATTGGCGGTGGATTTTCTGGATCAATATTCCATTCGGTATATTGAGCATCGCCTTGGCCACGGCGCTGATGCCCAATTTGCGCGATGAAAACGTAGCCCCGCTCGATGGCTATGGGTTTTTTCTGTCTGGGCTGGGTCTTTCACTCAGTGTGTTTGGCCTCACGGAATTGGGGCAGGGTATTTTCCCTTGGTGGGTGATCTTCAGTATGATCGTTGTGGGTGCCATTTTGATGGTGCTTTATGTTCGCCATGCCCGGCAGCTTGAGCGTCCTATTCTCGATCTCAAAATGCTCAATGTGCAAACGCTGCGGGTGAGCATTGTGGGCGGAATGTTTTTCCGGATCGCGGCAGGGGCCGTTCCCTTCCTTTTGCCGCTGATGTTACA
>JAGWUY010000287.1 GCA_028868255.1 Alphaproteobacteria bacterium
GCCATCAACCTTGTTCCATTGGCCGCCGACCAGCGGTGTTTTGCCCATGTTCTTCGCCGGGTTGTTCGGGCCGCCTTTTCACGAGATTGGGCCAATGATGGTGTCCGGTTGCATATCCAGCAATGCGGCCAAGACAGCTTCGGCATCATTCAATCCTTGGTGCGTTTGATCATATCAGCTGCCAGCTCCAACACGGCATGGGCAAAACCCAATGGCTGTGTTCATTGATTGTCCGTGGACTTGGTGTAGACATCACAATAGTCTTTGGCAGTTTGCCCGGTGTGGCTGGACTTGAACGGATGTTGGGTGACCCCCTAACTTCCGATGTCAGGCCGTCACCACGATCACCCAAGGCTTCAATGGAGGATGGGAACAGCAGCGGCTTGGCTATACCGTCACCACCTTCGGTTTGAAGCCTTGTTGTGCGGCTTGTGCCCGGAATGTTACAAGATCAGGAAGGGTCATTACACCCGTCACAATTTCAACGCCGGCTTTTTTGAAGGCAGAGAAGCGCTGGGCAAAGCTTAGGCGGGCTGGCGCTTAAAATGGGGTTGCCACGTTCCACGGTACAGCGCAGTGTGCCGCCGCTTGTTCGCGGTGGCTTTTTGGTAGAGCCACCGACAAATCAAAGTCAATTGCCTTGGGGCCTAACCTTCTGGCCATGGGGGCCAATGCCAAAGTTTTAGAAATTGCCCTTCCTTCTCTACGAGCACTGGCAGAAAAACTGGCGAAACTGTTGATCTGGCGCGATTTGCGGGTGACCGCATGGTGTTTGTTGATCAGGTGCCGGTCGCTCACCGCCTTTGCGCCTTGTGGGCAGTAGGTGATGTTTTTCCACCACATTGCAATGCAAATGGTAAGGCCGCGCTGGCTGCATTAAGTGAAGTGGGCTATTGGGCAGCACTGCGCAGCAAACATTCGGATTTCGCCCATAAATCATATGCGATTGAAACGTGAAGCTAAAGCCATTCGCAAAGGACATGTCGCAACGGCTTTGGAAGAACATGCGTTGGGCATTTGTGCGCTTGGCGGTTCATTTAAGGATACTGCGGGACAAATCTTTTCAGTTTCCGTTCCAATCCCCAACGTGCGATTTATGCACATTCGCAGCACTTGCGAGAGCTTGCTCAAAGCGCATTTGCAATTCATCCAACAAATGATTTGGATTGCTTAGCGTTTTTCCAATTTTTCAATTGCAGCCACATTCGCGGCGGAAGCACTTTTTGGATCAAACGCTGAAGCCAAAAATACATCAACAATTGATTTAGCCAACTCATTGCCGATAACGCGCGCGCCCAAAGTTATAATTTGCGCATTGTTAGATTTGGCGGCGCGTTCGGCCGAATATGTGTCATGTGTCTGTGCGGCGCGGATGCCCGGCACTTTATTGGCCGAAATGGCAACGCCAATGCCTGTGCCACAGCACAGAATGGCGCGGTCATATTTTCCGGCCAGCACATCGCGCGCCACGCCTGCCGCCAAATCAGCGTAAAAACCCCCTGCGCTTAAGTTGGTCACCTGATGGAAGTTGCCACTCACCAAATGGGCTTCAATCACATCCGCCAGTGGTTTTCCTGCGCCGTCTCCGGCCACTGCAATTTTCATGACATGCTCTCCACAACAGCGTTGATGATTGAAATATAGCCTTCAGGTTGCCACGCGGCACGACCAATAAACAGGCCATCGATATGAGATTGACTGGCGAGTTCAACACAATTGTCGCGATTGACGCTGCCGCCATAGAGGATGGGCAATGATGCGCCTGTCAAGCTCCGCACGAGGGCGGAGACTTTGATGTGTTGCTCATTGGCGAATGCGGGCGATGCTGGTGTACCTCCCTCCCCGATGGACCAAACCGGCTCATAGGCGATGATCACTTGGCCTGCAGCTTGGGGGGCGACATATTTGAGCAGCGCCCTCACCTGCCTTTCCAAGGCCTCGGCCGTTTGGCCTGATTCATATTCCTGGCGTGTATCTCCAATGCACACCAGCGCCGTCAGCCCATGGCGCAGGGCGGCCTGGGTTTTCAGGGCTACGGTTTCATCTGTTTCACCAAAATGGGTGCGGCGCTCACTGTGACCAATTTCCACGAGCGTTGCACCGCAGTCCTTCACCATGAGTGGCGAGACTTCTCCCGTCCAAGCGCCGTGATCTGCCCAATGCATATTTTGCGCACCCACACGAAATTTGGTGCCCTGCAGGATTGATGCAACATCGGCAATATAGGGAAAGGGTGGAATGACGAATGGCTGGCAGTCCGTTGCTTGCGCAGCTGGCGATGCTGCCAGCATGTTGGCAAAGTGATGCGCATCGGCGCGAAGTTTGGTCATCTTCCAACTCGTGCCGATCCATGGGGTTTTTCGAGTCATTTCCGATACTTCCTGCCGGTTTTAAAACGAATGGATGAATGGGCTTTAGCCAAGTTCAAGAACTGGTATGTTGAGTGAAAGCGTTGCATACAAGATTTTCGTCGTAGATGTGAATGAGCAAATCGCCAAACGTAAACATTCTGACGCGGTTTTTGATCGCCTGAAGCAGATCAGTGTGGGTGGCGAACAGGTAGATGGAACCATGATGCTAGCGAAAAAGGCAATGATCAAACGCCTTGAGCGCTCCCGCGGACTTTATGACTCTAACGTGTGAGGTTGCGGGCGCTGTTTAATCGACCTTCCAAACTGCTATGTCGTAGGCTTTTAGCGCAGGACCGCCCAATAGGCGCTGAGCGGATTTTGGCAAAGTCCATGGTTCGGGGCCATAATTCATTGCAAATTGCAAATTTCCCCGGCGGCGCAAGCGAATGTTTGGCGGCAGTTTGATTGACTTCAACCCCGCCTGTTTCACGGCGTAGGCTACAAGCCTTTCCAACATTTTTGGTTCAGGCCAAAAGGCCAGATAATGGTTTCTGCCTGAGGCGACGAAGGCAGCTCGGCCATCCGCAAAATGTGATATCACTTTGGCCTTGGTCTCAATGTGTTCAACCCAACGCTGGGCTAAACCCGCAACCTTGCCTTCAAT
>JAGWUY010000288.1 GCA_028868255.1 Alphaproteobacteria bacterium
GGAACAGCTGCCCAACCTTCTTTGGCAGCAACCAGCTCACCATAATGCTTCGATGTGGCCCAGCCAATGAACTTCTGAGCTGCATCAACTTTCTGCGAACCAGCTGGGATCGCGAGCGCCCAAGCCCACAACCAATTGGCGCGCTTGCCCAAACCCTTATCAGGGGCCAGAGCAAAGCCAACGTCCTTGGCGACGGACGAAGCCTTTGGATCAATCACAAATGAACCAGCGGCGGTTGCGTCAGACCACATGCCGCACTTGCCAGATTGGAACAATGCAAGGTTTTCAGAGAAGCCATTGCCTGAAGCGCCTTCTGGGCCAGCCTCTTTCATAATGGAGAGATAGGTGTTGAGCGTATCTTTCCATTCGGCAGTGTCAAACTGAGGCTTCCACTTTTCGTCAAACCAACGTGCGCCGAACGAATTAGACATGGCAGTGATGAAGGCCATGTTTTCGCCCCAGCCGGCTTTGCCACGCAAGCAGATGCCATTGATGCCCGCTTTGCGGTCGGTCATTTTCTTGGCAGCATCAAGGATGAAATCCCATGTCGGAGCGTCTGGCATGGTGAGCCCAGCTTTTGCAATCAAGTCTTTGCGATACATTACGAAAGAACTTTCACCATAGAAAGGTGCGGCATAAAGTTTGCCATTGGCCGACAGGCCGCCGGATACGGCAGGCAAAATATCTGCTGGGTCATCAAGGCCTGCCAGCGGAACGAGCCAACCCTTGGCACCCCAGATTGGCGTTTCATACATGCCGATGGTCAGCACGTCATATTGGCCGCCCTTGGTCGAAATGTCCTTCGTCACTTTCTGGCGCAGGTCATTTTCTTCTAGCGTCACCCAGTTCAGCTTGATGTCTGGATTTGACTTGGTGAAGTCATCAGTCATCTTTTGCATGCGGATCATGTCGCCGTTGTTCACGGTGGCGATGGTTAAAGTTGTTTCGGCCATGGCGGTTGATGCCAAAGCGGCCAATGCGAAAGCGCCCAAGACGCCCTTAACTACGGATTTCATTCAGATTCCTCCCAAGAGTCTCTTCTGGGCTTTTGCCCACGAAGTGGGAATAAGTCACGACGAATGCGACAAAGAGTCAAGCCTGAATCGTAGCTGCACTGCAACATGAAAGCAAATTATCTATCTTAAGCATATGATATATATACTCAAAACCAATTTTGAGCTTTTGCTCTTATTGTGAGCAATAGCTCTATTCGAATCAGTTGAGCAAGGCTTGAGCCATGGTTTCGTTGGTGATTAACCCATTCACAAGTTGGCCTTTGAGGGCGCCTCTGATGGCTGTGAGCCGCGGCGGCGCCATCGCGACGCCAATGACTTTGCGCTTGGCTGGGCGATCCAAAGGCACGCTCAAAACACGGTCATTGGTTAAGCCCTCAATCAATTCGCCTTTGGCATTAAAGGCCCAACCGGTAATTTCGCCCACCGCCCCTGCCCGCACCACGGCCCGCATTTCATCGGGTTTCACAAAACCGTCGCGCAGCAAGGCTGCGTCCTCGCCCACAGTTCCAACACCAACGAATGTCACATCAGCCTGGGACGCAAGCTCAATGACGTTGCGCAAGGATTTTTGAGCAAGCAACAGATTCCGCTCCCCAATCGTATTGGCGATTACAGGTAACGGCATTGGGTAATGGGGCGCTTTGACGCGATCTCCTATACGACTAGCAACATCAAAAAGCGAAGCCGATCCATCAGGGGCAATATTGCCCACGAGTGTCACGATTTTGTGCTGCGGGCATTCCATCGGCGTCAACTGTTCGGCAATTGCCCTCAACATGCGTCCAGTCCCCATGGCCACTATGACGGGATGCGACGATACCAAATACCGTTCTAACTCTGCGGCCGCTGCTTCGGCCACGCCGATTGATGTGGACGATGATTCTGCATCGCTGGGAACAACCTCGCAATGGCTGATGTTGTAGGCCATCTTGATCTTTTCCGCCAGTTCCAAGCACACACCGATTGGGTGATCGAGGCGCACGCGGATGAGCTTTTCGGACACGGACAGTGACACCATGCGCTGGGCCGTTTGGCGCGATACGCCTAGCTTGCGCGCAATCTCATCTTGGGTGTTGCCAGCGATATAGTAAAGCCATCCTGCCCTGGCGGCCATATCCAAACGGTTTACGTCATCGTCGTGTTTGCGGGCCAATGCGTGGCCTCCTTGCGTTCATTTCGGGTCAGGCCGCGCATAGCCCCAGCTTTGCCATTGCGCTGCGCACAGCAATCATATCAGCGAAGCTTGCCCCCGCTGTCAAATGAGGCGGCAATCTATAGGTTGGTTCAATATGCGAGCCTCCGCGGAAATGCCACACTTGCATGCCTGCTGCATTGGCGGCATTAATCCCGTTTTCACTGTCTTCGATAACCAGACACTGAGCCGGTTCAACACCCAATCGTTTAGCTGCCAAGTAGTAAATATCGGGAGCAGGCTTGCTTTCTATGACGTCTGCCTTGGTTAAACTTCGTCCGCTGAAATAGGTGTCCAACGCTGTCACTTTTAATGAAATGGCAAGGCGTGTTGGGCTGCTGCCTGTTGCCAGCGCGTAAGGCACTGTCAGGCTTGCCAGTATTTCCGATATGCCGGGCATCGGTTTAAGGTTTTGGGCCAGCGCTACAACAAGGCGCTCGCGGTATTGCTGTTCAAATTGATCCGGCAAGGTGAATCCCAATTCTGATTTTGCCCGTTCAGCCCCGTGGGCAAAACTGCGGCCCAAAAACACATGACGAAACATCTCATCTGAGAGATCAACATGATGTTCCGCCAGCATGTTTTTAAGAAGTCCCGCACAAATCATTTCGCTATCAACCAAAACGCCATCACAATCAAAAATAACTGCTGCGAATTGGGGTTTGTAAGGCGACGTCATTTGCAAATCCAAGATGCTGGCCAAAAATAAGGGGCGATGCTGCGCAGCATCGCCCATATTAAAAAATCCAC
>JAGWUY010000289.1 GCA_028868255.1 Alphaproteobacteria bacterium
CGGATTGCATTTTTTTCCGTGGCAGGCGCGAATACAACAAGCCTTCGCGTACGCCATAAACCGACACCACAACATCTTTGGCATGGCCAAATTGCAGCAAGCGGTTCAACACCAGTGCGCCGAAGGGCATGGTTTCGACACGAGATTTTGACATGTCCTTCACATCTCGAAGTGATGATGAAGTAAGGCCTGATACAAGGTCAGAAATGCCCATGGCCTGCTGGCCGGTCATGGTGTAGTGGTGCAACACATGCAACGGATATTGCGTTTGCGCCATGTGGATGCGCGCCAGATTGCGCCAAGTGCCGCCCACGGCATAAAATGATCTGCCCGCCAATTGCTTGAGAATGTCCGCCTTTTGAAGATATTCATCCACAATTTCACTGGCGCGGGTGATCGATCCTTCGGCCAAATCGATGAGGCGCAAGGGGCCGATAGGTAGAGTAATGCCATCATGCAATTTTCCGCCTTGCAGGTTGATCAACTCCAACGAACCGCCACCCAGATCGCCTGCGATACCATCAGCTTCGGGGATACCTGCTACTACGCCAAGCGCCGCATAGCGCGCTTCTTCTTTACCGGTGAGCACTTTGATATCCACACCCAATGCTTTCTCGGCCTGAGCGATAAATTCTTCACCATTCTCGGCTTCCCGCGCAGCCGCTGTGGCCACGGCATAAACTTCTTTAACGCCAATCTGCCTCACCAATGTGCGAAAACGCCGAAGCTCTTGGAGAGCGCGGACGATGGCCGATTCGTTCAATTTGCCTGTCAGGGCTACGCCTTTACCCAAGCCGCACAGAATTTTTTCATTGAAAATAGGAGAGGGCGAACGGCGCAATCCATCATAGACAACAAGCCGCACAGAATTTGACCCAATATCCACCACAGCCACTGGACGATAGGTGGGTGGGACTGTGCGAAAACCATCATGCCACTTCAATTTTTACGCAATGCCTTTTTTGTTTTGTTCACCGGATCAGATATGAGCTTACCGCCCAATGCGCTGCCCCGTCCAGACAGGGATGGGTTTTCCATAAAGAATTGATGCGCGTTGAACAGGGGATCATTTGCCGCTGGGACAACACGTTCAGAATTGCCATCGGGCAGAATGTTCCAACTCTGCTGGTTGTCACGGAAATTTGCGGCCATGATCTGGCTCAGGATTTGTTCGTGAACCGTTGGGTTTTCGATGGGAATCAAAGTTTCAACGCGGCGATGCAAATTTCGTGGCATCCAATCGGCAGAGCCAATGTAAACCTTTGCCTTGGTGTGCGGCAAGCCATGACCAGCGCCAAAGCATACGATGCGCGAATGTTCAAGGAATCGCCCCACGATGCTTTTGACATGTATATTATCAGACAAGCCGGGCACGCCCGGGCGCAGGCAGCAAATACCACGCACGACCATATCAATTTTCACGCCAGCCTGACTCGCTGCATAAAGCGCATCGATGATTTCCGGATCAACCAGTGA
Source organism: Alphaproteobacteria bacterium (assembly GCA_028868255.1). Lineage (GTDB taxonomy): Bacteria > Pseudomonadota > Alphaproteobacteria > Rhizobiales > Aestuariivirgaceae > Aestuariivirga. The sequence continues at coordinate 1,477 of JAGWUY010000289.1, forward strand.
ATTGAGCTTCACCCAGATTTGCGCCGACTTCCCGGCCTTGGCGAATTCAATTTCGGCGGCAATATTTTTGAGCAACGTTGATTTCAACGTGAGAGGCGAGAGCGAGATTTTTTCCAGATCATCCGGCTGGGCATATCCCGAGATAAAGTTGAACAGCCGTGCCGCATCCCGCGCTAGGGCGGAATCACAGGTGAAAAAAGACAAGTCGGTATAAATTTTTGCGGTGATTGGGTGATAGTTGCCCGTGCCAAAATGCACGTAGGTTTTCATCGTGCCAGCCTCACGCCGCACCACCATGGAAACCTTGGCGTGGGTTTTGAGTTCAATAAAGCCGAACACCACCTGCACCCCTGCCCGTTCCAAATCACGCGCCCATTGGATGTTGGCTTCCTCATCAAAGCGGGCTTTCAGCTCCACCAACGCGATTACCGACTTACCTGCCTCTGCCGCCTTGGCAAGCGCAGCCACGATGGGCGAATTGCGCGAGGTGCGGTAAAGCGTTTGCTTGATCGCCACCACATCAGGGTCATTGGCGGCTTGGCGGATGAATTGTACCACCACGTCAAACGACTCATAGGGGTGATGGACCACGAAATCTTTTTGCCGAATGGCCGCAAAAATATCCCCACCATGGTCGCGCACGCGCTCTGGAAAGCGGGCGACATAAGGCGTGAATTTCAGGTCCGGGCGTTCGTCCAAAATCAGTTGCGACGTATCGGCAAAGCCTACCAGACCTTCCGTCATAATGGTGACTTCGCCTGACACATCTAATGCCCGTGCGATGAAATTGCGCAAATCGGCGGGGCATGCTGCATCCACTTCCATGCGGATCACCACGCCGCGGCGGCGCAGTTTGAGAGCCGTTTCAAACACGCGCACCAGATCTTCAGCTTCTTCTTCAATTTCAATGTCGCTGTCACGGATAATGCGGAACAGTCCTTTGGATTGCACTTCATAACCCGGAAATAAGCGCGGCAAAAACATGCTAAGCATGGATTCCAACAACATAAAGCGCGCTTTATCTCCCGGCATGCGCACAAAGCGTTCAAGCTGAGGGGGAATAGGCAACAACGCTTTCATCTGGTTGCCATCTCGTTTGCGCCCCAGCTGCACAGCCATCACAAAACCACGGTTCAGAATGAAAGGAAATGGGTGTGCGGGATCAATGGCTATAGGGGTGACGATGGGCAGGATATGATCGAGGAAACGCTGGTCTGTCCAATCACGTTCTGTCTTGGTGAGGTCGGCTTCTTCGACGATTTCAATGTGGTTCTGTTTGAGTTCGTCTTTCAGTTGCAACCAACGGCGGTCTTGCTCGGCCATTAATTCCTGCGCGCGCCTGCGAATTTTTTCCAGTTGCTCGGCGGGGCTCAACCCGTCTTGACTGATTTCCATAACTTGCTCATGCATTTGCCCTACCAAGCCGGCCACGCGCACCATGAAAAATTCATCGAGATTGTTG
>JAGWUY010000290.1 GCA_028868255.1 Alphaproteobacteria bacterium
TGCCTCGCCCAGTGGGGTGGATTTCGACATTGTCAGCGCAAGGTGTAGCCAATCTGGCGCCTTATAGTTTTTTCAATGCGTTCTCCGATGACCCGTTTTATGTGGCCTTCGGCTCCGGCGGTTATAAGCACACGTTGCGCAATGTAACCGACACGAGAGAGTTTGCTTTTAACCTAGCGACATATGATTTGCGCGAGGCGATGAATGTTTCATCGACTGGGGCCGATGTAGATGAGTTTGTTGCTGCTGGCCTAGAGAAGGGGGCCTGTCGCCTGATCAAGGCACCGCGTGTTCTGGCATCGCCCGTGACGCTGGAGTGCAAGCATTTCAAAACGGTAGAACTGCCCGGTGCTGATGGCGAAGCACATGACTGGTTGGTGATTGGAAAAGTGGTCGGCGTTCACATTGATGATCAATTTATCGAAAATGGACGCGTGAATACGGCTGCCATGAGGCCCATAGCACGGCTTGGTTATTCAGAATATGCGACGGTTGACATGGTTTGGCGCATGCGCCGCCCAGACTGATGCTTTTGCGTGAGGTTGCGGAGCGTCCCAACTTTAAGTTTTAAATATGCTGGGGTGAGTCGCTCCACGAGTCACGAACAATGCCGGAACGCCACAATTTCGCCTTGTTGATAAAATTGTGGATAAGTGATTTTGTTCTCTATAAATCATGTACTTAACGGGCGCACAAGGTTGTGGATAACCCGCTTAATAAACTGTTAACCATCTCGGAGTCAGGACTCGTTCAGCGTGCGGAATACCCGCGGTGAATGAGCGAGTGGATTGCAATGGTAAACTGTCTGTTGATTGATAAAAATCCTGCTGAACGGTTGAAGCTGCAACAAATGCTTTTGGGGATGGGAATCGAATGTGCAGAGCGCGATGGTGCTGAGGCAGGTATACGCTTTTGCCAAGAAGCGCGTCCGGACATTGTGGTGATGGAAGCCTCAGGCGTTACAGCGGCTAAAGAATTTTTGCGACTGGTGCGCTATCAAGGCCGTGCCTCTAACCGCCCGGTTGTGATCCTCTACGCTGATAAGCCAGATATGGCGTCGGTAGGTGAGACCATAATCGAGGGGGCCGCCGACTTTCTGGTCAAACCGTTTGACCGAGACTTGCTGTTGTTTAAACTTGAGCAAGCCGGTGTGATCGTCAACTAAGACGATTTCTTGCGAAATCTCTAAAGATCATAGTGAACCGATTGTTAAGTCTTGTTGGCTAGCCTGACCTCGTAAATATGCGAGTTGGTGTCGGCCATGAGTGATAATGTTGAAGTAGGTCTAGATATTTCGGTTCTCAACACTGTACTTGATACGGGTGATTGTGAAGCCCGTAAAGAACTTGCTCTGCAATTGGCTGCGCTGATTGCAGATGTAGAAACCGCGCCGCTTGAACGCCAGCAGGTGACACCCATTCTGCTGAAACTCAGTGTGGATGATGATGTTGATGTGCGCCGTGCGTTGGTAGGCGCTGTAACGCAAGAAGGCTCGCTTCATTCTGATATTGTGTTCTCAATCATTGCCGATGAAGATGCGATTGCCTTGCCGTTCTTGGCGCAAACGCCGGCGCTCAATTCTTGGCATATGATGGCTGTTCTGCGGGTGGGCGATGAAGCCCGCCAAGCCGTTGTAGCCGCGCGTGATGATGTGACTAGCGAGGCGGCCAATTACATCATCAAATCGTCTCCCGTGGGCACTGTGCGTGCGCTTATGAAGAATACAATTGTGCAACTTAATGCCCAAGATTGCCAGATTCTCTACCAACGTTTTGGCCAAGTGGCAGAGATAGTAGAAATTCTTTTGGCGCGGCCTGATTTGCCGCTTGATATTCGTATCATCCAGGCCAAGCGTGTGGCTAGCCGCATGCGCCAGTTGATGGCAGAACGGGGATGGGTGGCCGCCAATGATGCGACTGAGCTGGTGGCCGATGCCGAGGAAAATTCTATCCTGCGTGTGCTGGTGGAAGCAGAATCCAATGAACGGATTTCAGCCACGCGATATTTGGCGCAGCAAAATATGTTGACGCCGGCCCTGGTGGTGCGTGCTGCCGCCACGGGGCAGATGCGTGTGGTTGAAACAGCACTGGCGCATCTGGCTGGTGTTTCAACGCCGCGCGCAGTTGACCAAATGTATTCACGCTCGGCGCTGGGTTTTAAATCGATCTTCAAACGCTCAGGATTGCCCATGGCTTGCTTTGGAATTGTCAAAGCTGCTTGCGATGTGGTGGCTGATGCCAAAGATGAAGGCTTGCCATTGGACACCGAAGAATTTGGTCGGCGCATTCTCGAAGCCCTAATGACGCGCTATGAGTTTATGAATGCCAATGAGCGCACCAAACAGATTGAATATGTCAGCCGCTATGCCAGCGAGCGCGTGCGCAAAATCGCCAAGCGGCTGAAGGCGGATATGGTGCGGGCGGCGTGATGCTTCGAGGCTGCTTCGCAGCGCCTCAGCATGAGGGATATGAGAACCTCACCTTGAGGTGCGCGCTTTGCGCGCCTGGAAGGGCATTCTCTAAAACTTGAACTGCTCGTTCAACACGCGCTCAGCCAGGCTATGGCCGGGGTCGAACAATATTTTGACACTGCGTTTTTTATCTTCAGCGATTTCAACACTCATAATGTTGCGTACTTCCAGATGATCGGCTACCGCTGCCACGGGGCGCTTTTCTGATTCCAAAACGGTGATTTTCACTTTGGCATTGTGGGGCAGAATTGCGCCGCGCCAGCGCCTTGGTCTAAACGCGCTGATGGGTGTTAAGGCCAGAAGGGGTGAGCCGATGGGCAGGATTGGGCCGTGAGCAGAGAGATTATAGGCCGTGCTTCCTACAGGCGTGGCCAGCAGCAGGCCGTCGCAAATCAGTTCCTCAAGGCGCACATGGCCATCAATGCTGATTTTCAATTTGGCGGCCTGGCTGCGTTGGCGCAACA
>JAGWUY010000291.1 GCA_028868255.1 Alphaproteobacteria bacterium
ATTGCCTGATGCCGCATAGGGCTTTGATGCCAGTTCGCCGCCATCCGCATGAAGCGCCATGCCAATGGTATTGGGCAGCTCCACCCATTCAAAGGCATCGGCGTAGACACTGAGATACCATTCATGCACCGCTTGCGGATTGAGGCCCGCGAGCAGCGCGAAATTGCCGGTGATCATCAAACGTTGAATATGGTGGGCATAGGCTTCCTGTCTGGTTTGCTTCACCACCTGCGCCACGCAATTCATTGCCGTTTCACCCGTCCAGTAAAAATCGGGCAGGGGCCTTGTTGCTTGCAACGCATTGACCGAAACATAATCCGGCATCTTCAGCTGATAAATGCCACGAATATATTCGCGCCACCCAATGATTTGCCGAATAAACCCTTCAACGGCAGCAATAGGGGCTGCCCCCCTGCGGTAACAGGCTTCGGCTCTGCGGCAAACATCTAAAGGGTTGAGAAGCCCGATATTGATATAAGGCGATAGCACGCAGTGATGCATGAAATACTGGCCTTCAACCATCGCATCCTGGGTCTCGCCAAAATGTGGCAGTTTGGTTGCAAGAAAATGCTCCAGTGCCTGCTCTGCGTTCTCCCGTGTGACAGCAAACCAGAAGGGCTCAAGATCACCAAAATTACTTGAAAATCTTTGCCGCACCAATGCCATCACGTCGCGCGTGATCTGGTCAGGTTCAAAGCGCGGCGGCTAGGGCGTGAAGAGATCGGCTGTTGCGGGGTTGCGGTTTTCGGAATCAAAATTCCACTTGCCACCTTCAGGGCTATCGCCCTTCATCAGCAGCCCGGTGGCACGGCGAATCTCGCGGTAAAAAAACTCCATGCGCAATTGTTTGCGGTCCTTCGCCCAATCGCGAAACCCGGCATGGCTGCAAATGAAGCGCGTGTCTTCCAACGGCTCAAATTCCTGAAGCTCCTGCTGCAAGCGCCATTCTGCGGCCTCGGTGATCACCACATGGTCAACCTTGTGCCTGGCTTTGGCGCGCATGATTTCACTTTTGAGAGTGCCCGAATTGTCAGCATCATCAAGCATCACATAGTCTACGCGCCAACCAAGGCCACGCATTTCTTCGGCAAAGTGGCGCATGGCCGAAAACACCAGCACGAATTTCTTTTTGTGGTGGCGCACATAAGTGGCCTCTGCCATCACCTCGGCCATGAAAATAATATCGCGTGTTTTCTCAGCGCCGCGCAGGGCTGGAATATGCGGTGTCAGTTGATCGCCCAAAATGACGATCAGTGATTGATCTGGATTTGCCATGATGCGTATACGGTTGAGAGCAAAAAAGAGATTTTATGACCCAACCCACACTGATCTGGTTTCGCCAAGACTTGCGCCTGAGCGACCATGCCGCCCTGACCGCCGCTGCAGCCAAAGGCCCCGTCGTGGCAGTTTATATTCTCGACGATGAAACCCCCGGCGCCTGGAAAATGGGGGCAGCCTCGCGCTGGTGGCTGCATCAGAGCCTTGCGGCATTGAACACAAAAATCCCGCTGATTTTCAGGCGTGGCCGAGCTGATGACGTGTTGACGCAGATACTGGTTGAAACAAAAGCAGGCGCCCTTCATTTCACCCGCGATTATGCGCCATGGTCTGGGGCCTTGGAGCAGCGCGTGAAAGCTATATGCGATAAAGCGGGCGTTGCCTGCCACCGCCATGGCGGCTTTCTGCTGCATGAACCTGAAGCCATACGCAACGGCTCAGGCGAGCCCTATAAAGTCTATACACCCTATTCGCGGGCCTGCTTTGCCGCCGGTGAGCCGCGCCCTTTAAAGCCCGTGCCTAAATTTGAATCGTGGAGCGGAGCAGTGGCCAGCGAAACGCTCTCCGACTGGAAATTGCTGCCCACCAAACCCGATTGGTCACAAGGCATGGCCCAAGCTTGGCAGCCCGGGGAAAGCAAGGCCCAAAATCTGCTCCACTGCTTTTTGGATGAGGCTTTGCAAAACTATGCAGATGGACGAGACAGGCCGGACAAGCCTTTCACCTCAAAATTATCGGCCCACCTTCATTTTGGTGAAATCTCTCCCCTCCAGATTTGGCATGCCACGCGCCTCGCCATGGCCAGGGCGGGTGGTGCGCTTGACCGCAGCGGCGAAAAATTCTTGAAAGAGGTGCTTTGGCGCGAATTTTCGTATCATTTGCTGCATCACTTTCCGCACTTCCCCGATCAGCCCTTCAAACCTGAATACGCCGATTTTCCGTGGGCGCATGATGAGGAGGCGCTCAAGACCTGGCAGCAGGGAAAGACCGGCTATCCTATTGTCGATGCGGGCATGCGAGAACTTTGGCACACAGGCATCATGCACAACCGCGTGCGCATGATCGCAGCATCATTCCTGATCAAGGATTTGCTGGTGCCCTGGCAGGAAGGTGAAAAATGGTTCTGGGATACATTGGTCGATGCCGATATCGGTGCCAATTCCGCCAGTTGGCAATGGGTGGCAGGCTGTGGCGCTGATGCCTCACCCTATTACCGCATTTTCAATCCAGTCCTGCAAGGTCAGAAATTTGACCCCAATGGAGATTATGTACGCAAATGGGTGCCGGAGTTAAATGCCGTTCCCACAGAGTTTGTCCATTGCCCATGGCAAATGCCCGTGCCACCCAAATCCTATCCTAAGCCGATGGTTGAACACGCGGCAGCAAGAGATAAGGCGCTGGAGGCCTTCAAGAAGATCAAGAAAGCAGAACACTAGACTCTGATCTCCTTTGAATAAGGCAGACTTGCATTTGTTTAAACACCCTTCCCCCGTTGGGGGAAGGTGGCGCGAAGCGACGCATGAGGGCCTTACCCGCCAATAAGATGCCAGCAATTTTCCTCGCGGCAACGCCCTCATCCGCCCTTCGGGCACCTTCTCCCAACGGGAGAAGGGTGGGATCAAACATATGAATCAGTCAAAAAAG
>JAGWUY010000292.1 GCA_028868255.1 Alphaproteobacteria bacterium
AAATTTCTTGATTGCCGATTCCACAAATTTGCTGGTGATGGGGCCGGGCTCAATGGTGGAGACAAAAATGCCTGAGCCGCGCAGTTCCAAACGCATGGTATCGGTGAGGCCTTCCACGGCAAATTTCATGGCGTTATATGCGCCGCGCCATTTCATGGCCACAATGCCCAGCACCGATGAATTTTGGATGATACGACCACCTCCATTTGCACGCATGAGCGGCAGGCAGGCTTTGGTCAATTGATGCCAACCAAAAAATCCTGAGGCAAATTGTGCTTCCAGAACCTCTCTCGTCAAATCTTCCACCGCCCCCGGCTGGCCATGAGCACCGTTGTTGAACAGCGCATCCAACTTGCCGCCGGTGCGGCGCGCGAGTTCGGTAGCGCAGTGCGCTACGGAGTCCCGATCACTGTAGTCCATGATCAGGGTTTCTAAGCCTAAGCCTTCCAAGGTCTTCTGGTCGGCTCTGTTGCGCACAGTTGCCAAAACGCGGTGACCCCTCGCCTTAAGGCCCAGCGCGCAGGTGTAGCCAATGCCAGACGAGCAGCCTGTAATCAGAATTGTTTTTTGTTTCATTGTTTCAACCTTTGTGCGCCCTAATTGGGCCTGAATTTTACGGTGTAGGGTGTGGTCATGGTTTTCGCAACTTGTTAAGTGTTGCGGTTTTAGAGTCGGCATTATGAAAATCTTGGATTTGAGTTTTTTGATGGTGGGTTTCGCCCTTGTTGCGGCCAGCGCAGCACGGGCAGAGGAGCCCGTTTCCATTGGTGCCTTTGAGGATTGGGAGAGTTTTACCTATCAGGATCAGGGAAAGCCTGTATGCTATGTTTATTCAACGCCGAAAAAATCTGATACTGCCAAAAAGGTAAAACGTGATCCGGTTTATTTTCTGGTCAGCAATTATCCTGGCCGCAAGGTGAAGGGGCAAGTTTCAACCATCATCGGCTATCCTTTTAAGGAATCTTCGATGGTGACAGTGAAGGTGGATGATGCCTCATTTGAGCTTTACACCAATGGTGATGCCGCTTGGGCTGCGGCGCCCGAAACCGAAGCAGCGATTGTGAAAGCCATGAAGACGGGCAAGGCCTTGACAGTGACTGGCACAAGCTGGAAAGGCAATGAAACCACCGACACTTATTCGCTGGCGGGTCTTTCCAAAGCGATGGAAAAAATTGATCAAGCTTGCAAATAAACTTGTCGCTTGTGGTGTTGCCTTCATTGCTCTGACAACAGCTGCATGGGCTGAGTGCAAGCCTCTGAATTATTCTGGGCGATCTTATACGGTCTGCGGGTTTAACCCCGCACGGGAACATATTGAGCTGTTCAATCTGGATGAGAATGACATTCCGTTGGGCAATTTCCGTCGCTTGAGTGCAAAGCTGCAAGCCGATGGCAAGACTCTCGTTTTTGCCATGAATGCAGGTATGTTTGACCAGAATTTGCGCCCCGTTGGGCTTTATATTGAAAATGGGGTTGAAGTGAAAAAGCTTAACCGCCGTTCGGGGTCTGGCAATTTTCATTTGAAGCCCAATGGCGTATTTTATATTTCGGGAAATAAATCCGGCGTGATGGAAACAGAAGCCTTTGCCAAATCCGGCATCAAGCCAGATTATGCGACACAATCGGGCCCCATGCTCGTGGTGAATGGCAAAATCCACCCCAAGCTTTCACCTACAGGTACATCCCTCAAAATTCGCAATGGGGTTGGCGTGCTGGATGACCGTTCGGCCCTGTTTGTGATCTCCAATGAACCGGTGGGCTTTTATGAGTTTGCCAGCCTGTTCAAAGACCAGCTGGGCACCAAGAATGCCCTGTTTCTGGATGGCTCAGTCTCCAGCCTTTACAACAAGGATGGGCCAGGGGTTGGGGGCTATGTTCCACTGGGACCAATGGTGGGCGTTTATACGCAGCCTTGAAAAGTGGCGCAGATGCTGATCGCAAAAGTCTTCAACTTTTGCGGCATATGCTGTTTTAGAACTGGCGCAAATGCTGATCGCAAAAGTCTTCAACTTTTGCGGCATATGCGCTATGCCCCCGCAGATGACAACACTTCTTCAAACCGCCATTCCGCTGGCTGCCAGCTATATTCCCAATGATTCCCGCCCCAGCTTGGTGGGGCTTTCGCGCGAAGATTTGGCCGCGATTTTGGAGCGCGTGGGCGTGCCTGAAAAGCAACGCAAAATGCGGATGCGCCAGTTGTGGCACTGGATGTATCAGCGCGGGGTTTCTGATTTCGCCTCAATGACCGATATTTCCAAGGAGCTGCGCGCCAAGCTGGATGAGGCCTTTGTGATTGGAAGGCCCGAGATTGTGACGGAGCAAATTTCCACTGATGGCACGCGCAAATGGTTGTTGCGTTTGGCGCCGGATGCCAAGGGCGCGCGGCACGAAATTGAGACGGTGTATATTCCGGAGGAAGATCGTGGCACGCTGTGCATCTCATCCCAAGTGGGGTGCACTCTCACCTGCACCTTCTGCCACACGGGCACGCAAAAGCTGGTGCGCAATTTAACGGCGGGTGAAATTGCAGGCCAGATCATGCTGGCGCGCGACCGTATCAAGGATTGGCCAGATGATCTGGAAGCCAACCTCAAGCCGCCATCCTCTGGCCGCTACATCACCAATGTGGTGTTGATGGGCATGGGCGAGCCGCTTTACAATTTCGACAATGTGAAGACGGCGATTGAAATTGCGTCTGATGGTGAGGGCTTGTCGCTGTCCAAACGCCGGATCACCTTGAGCACGTCTGGCGTGGTGCCTGAGATTGTGCGGGCGGGGCATGAGATTGGTTCATCGCTGGCGATTTCTCTGCATGGCACGACCGATGAAATTCGTGACAAGCTGGTGCCGCTGAACAAGAAATATCCGATCGCCGAATTGATGGATGCCTGCACCAAATATCCGGG
>JAGWUY010000293.1 GCA_028868255.1 Alphaproteobacteria bacterium
TTAACAACGTGGTGATTGAGACGACGGGGCTTGCAGAACCGGGGCCAGTTATACAAGCGTTTCTTTCCGAACCGACGTTGGATGGGCTCTACCGCATCGTCAATGTGATCACCGTCGTTGATGCCGTAAACTGGGAAGCGACAGCCACAAAGTACGATGAGGCTTTGCGGCAGGTTGCGCTGGCTGATGATCTGCTGATCTCAAAGCTTGATCTGAAAGGTGATGCCTCTTTCGCCACTTTGAGCGCCGAGTTGCAAGCTATGAACCCCGCCGCCAAAATTTCGAGAGCTAATTTCAGCGCCGAGGCCGTGGCTCCCCTGCTCATGCACAAAGGCTTTGACGCGGCTGACCCGATGGCTGATCCCTCCGAATGGCTGTCCATCGCCACTTATGACGCTTACGAAAACAAAATCGCTGATGCCGATGGCGTAAAAGATCAAGACGTTCCCTCGCATCTGGCCGCTCAAGGTATCGAAAGCTTTGTGCTCACGCGCTCCACCCCACTCGCGCGCGAAGAATTGCAGTTTCTGCTGGATGGCATCAGCCAGAATCTGGGGCCAAGCCTGTTGCGTGTCAAAGGCCTGATCAACATTCTTGAAGAACCCGGAACTCCTGCCGTGGTGCAAGGAGTGCAGCATCTCCTCCACACCATGACCTGGCTGGAAAAGTGGCCAACAAAAGATGAGCGCACGCGCATCGTGTTTATCACCCAAGGCATCGCTCGCTCTGCCCTCAAAGACATCATCGAACTGCTCGACCGCGTGTGCAAAAGAACGTTTGAAGCGAGGGGCCGTGGACACCTCGTCAGAGAAAGAGCCGAAAATTCATGACAGATAGCAAACTAACCATCGGGTGGATCGGTGCGGGGAAAATGGGTCTGCCTATTGCTAGGCGACTAAAAGTGGCAGGCCATGCCGTGCAAGTGCTCGCACGTACCGCGCAGTCGAACGAAAAACTGAAAGCCGCGGAACTTGATACGAAGCCCAGCATCGCGGGGGTTTGTCAAAACGCGGATATTGTGTTCTCGTCAATTTCAGATGATGCTGCCCTTTTTGACATTGTGAATGCGAAAGGTGGCATAGCGGACTCGCTTTCCAAAAAGTGCATCTATGTCGACATGAGCACGGTATCGCCTGAGGCATCGGCCAAGGTAGGGGAGCGATTGCAAAAGGCTGGCATCATCTATCTGCGCTCGCCTGTTTCTGGTTCCACCATCATGGCAGAGGCGGGCACATTGACTGCCATTGTCTCGGGACCCAAAGCTGCGTTTGAGTCTTTGCAATCGGTCTTCACGACATTCTCCCGCAAGTGTTTCCATGTTGGTGAAGCTGAAGAAGCTCGTACCATGAAGCTGGCTTTAAACAGCATGGTGGCCGCCACATCCGCCTTGTTGGCGGAAGCCTTGGCCTTTGGCTTTAAAGGGGGTCTTGAGTTAGAAACCATGCTGAATGTCATCAACCAAAGTGTGGTCGCTTCTCCGCTCATCGCCTACAAGACAGACATGATTGTAAAAAATAACTACAAACCCGCCGCCACACTTTCCATGTTGCAAAAAGATGTTGACCTGTTGCTGAATACCGCAGCAGCGCAGCATGTTGCACTGCCGCTGAATACACTCATTCATCAAATCTATCGAAAAGCCGCAGTTAGCGGATTGGCAGAGCAAGATTTTTTTGTGCTTGTCCAAGACGCTTTAAAAAGTAGCACATGAGAGTCTGCGGCTGTTCTGAAAGAATTTCGCTGAACACGGTGGAAAACAGCGATACGACAGAGGCTCATAGAGCGAAGGAGAGCGACCATGAGTTGGGATGAGAATGCGGGGCCTCGAATTGCGTTTCTGGGTACAGGGGCGCAAGGCGCTTCGATTGCGGCAGATTTTGCGCTGGCCGGTCTGGACATTACGTTCATTGACCAGTGGCCTGATCATATTGAAGCAATCCGCAAGAACGGCATTACCGTCAATCTTCCCACTCGCCAAATCAACGCCAAAGTGAATGCTTTACATCTTTGCCAAGTTGCAGAAGTTAAAGTGCCTTTTGATGTCGTGTTCATTGTTGTCAAAGCCTATGATACGCGCTGGGCGGCAGAAATGATCAAACCCGTGTTGGCCTCGAATGGTTTGGTGGTGGGTCTTCAAAATGGCATGACACATGAGGATATCGCAGAGATTGTTGGGCGCGAGCGCACAATTGGTGCAGTTATCGAAATCGCCTCCAACATGTGGCAACCCGGCATCACAAATCGGCAGAATGATCATGATGAGTCTTGGTTTGCTCTGGGCGCAATTGCTCCACAAACCCAACCGCGCGTAGAATCCGTGGCTAAGCTTTTACGCAATTCAGGTCGTGTCGTAGTGATGGACGATATACGCTCTGCCAAATGGATGAAGTTAGTGGTCAATGCAGCGGAACTCATTCCGTCAGCTATCGTCAATTTGCCTTTGAATGACGCGGCGCGCTTTCCGGGCATGCTCGAAGTAATGCGTCTTGCAGGATATGAGGCAATGCAGGCCGCTCTGGCAGACGGCGCAAAAATTATCCCTATAATTGGCATGCCTCCGGTCACCACCAATCATCCAGAGCGCTATGTTGACCAGATTTTTGACGAAGTGCTGAAGACATTTTCAAGGCCTGACACACTGGTCACCTCATTGCAGGATTGGCGCAAGGGAAGGCGTGCTGAAGTGCAGGAAGTGAATGGTTGGGTCGTTGATGTGTTACGCAGCCATGGTCGCTCTTCACCAATGAATGAGATAGTCGTCAAAATGGGTCTTGAAATTGAAAAAGGCAATCGTGCATTTGAGGTTGGCAACGCAAACGAACTGATTGCGGCTTATATGAAAATTAACGCTCAATCCTGATGCAGAATCCCTC
>JAGWUY010000294.1 GCA_028868255.1 Alphaproteobacteria bacterium
GTCGGGGCGGCGGGATTCGAACTCGCGACCCCCTGCGCCCAAGGCAGGTGCGCTACCAGACTGCGCTACGCCCCGACATTTCTTCATTCACAAGGCCGATTTGACCCTGCGCGAAATGCTGCATAATGGCTTCACGCCACAAACGCAACTATTCTTCTTTGGTTTTAAATATCCGGTGAAAAACCTTGTCATTCTTGCGAATGCCGAGACGCTTTACCGTCCCAGCCGCCAATTCAATCACGCCGCGCACTGGTTCCTGAACGCTGATCGTATCCAATGACTTGGGCACCGTGTTTTCAGCCAGTGCTGCAATTGTGCCGTCTTCGCGTACAAACAGCATATCCAGCGACATGTAAGTGTCCTTCATCCACATTGCTGCTGGTCTCGGCTTTTCAAAATCAAACAGCATGGCCTGGTCTGGCGGCATGATGTGGCGAAACATCAATCCTCGTTGCCGAAGCTCTTCTGTATCAGCGATTTCGGCGAAGAACATGGTGGACGCACGATCAGTGGCAATTGTCACAGGTTCGATTCGCGGCGGCTCCTCCGCCCAAACGCTGTGCCAAGCGCCGAAGAACAAAAATACGCCTAAAAGGATCGAACGCAACTTCAACATAACGCCCACTCACCCACAGATTTCGACAAAATTGAGGCTCAGCTGGCCAGCGGCATGCCATTGTCAAGGCTCAGGCGCACTTCAGCAGCCATCTTGCCGCGGTTACTGTCGCCATATCGCACAAAAACCCACGTGTCGGGAATAAGCTCTGCAATCGCTGTCTTTCGTAACACTTCCATGTGTACAAAAATATCGCCCTGCCCGTCACCCTCGCTCACAAAGCCAAAACCACGCGTGCGGTTAAACCACTTGACCTTGGCGCGCACCCAATTCTGAGTAGCCACCACAGGGTTGTGCGTGCGGGCGGGCCGTTCCACCGGGTGAATGGCGGTTGAATGATCAACAGCCAAGACGCGCAAACATTGATAGCCCTTTTGGCGCGCAACCACTTCACAGGTCACACGTGTGCCTTCCAGTGGCGCATCAAACCCATCGCGCTTCAAGCAACTGAGATGAACCAAAATATCAGGCAAGCCATTATCTGGAATCACGAAGCCATAGCCACGGCCCACGTCAAACCATTTTACCAGCCCATCCACACGGATAATTTTTACGCCGTGCTCATTTTCCCCAACCTGCGAGGTCTGTTGCCTCACCTCGGAGGAATATTCCTCTGTCGCCGCCATCACTCACCCAACCCAAAGCCCCAATGTGACGAGGGCCTCCTCGTCAACAGAATTTCAATTTGCTCAAATCTTAACGATTTGTACAGCAAAACATGCAGAGACAGTGCGAGTTTGCTGTGGATAGTCGATGACATAAAATGATGTTTTTCAAGCTTCGATTATTTATCATTGAGTTTCAGGGGCTTGATGCCACCCATCACGAGACTATGGCATGCGAGCGTTAAGGTGGGGCAACGTACAAGTAGAAATGAGGTAGGCTTGGAAGGGGTCTTGCGCAAAAATTTCAGTATTTGCAAAGCCATGATTCGTGTGAGACAAGTTTTCATCACCACTGAAAGGGTTTCACTATGAGATATCTCCACACCATGATCCGGGTTTCAAATCTTGAAACGTCGCTTGATTTTTTCACCCGCATTCTAGGCTTCGTTGAGGTGCGCCGCACAGTGAATGACAAGGGGCGTTACACGCTCGTATTCGTGGCGTGCCCTGATAATCCGGATGTGCCGGTGGAACTGACTTATAATTGGGATCCGGAAGTTTACACGGGCGGACGCAATTTCGGCCACCTCGCCTATCAGGTCGATAATATTTACGAATATTGCGAGCGCTTGATGAAGCTGGGCGTCACCATCAACCGCCCACCGCGCGAAGGGCGCATGGCCTTTATCAAAACACCTGATGGCATTTCCATCGAAGTGCTGCAAAAGGATGAAGGCTATCTGCCGGTTCAAGAGCCTTGGAAATCCATGCCCAATATTGGCAGCTGGTAAAGCATCAAGAGTTCAACGCGCTGTTGCATCACCACTTGCCTAGAACGGCATAGGCCTCATCCATACCAGGCCAAGGCGGCATGGTTGTTCCAATGGCACGCAATACACCGGTGCCTGTGTTGCGAAACTGAAAATGCGCACCCACAGGAATTGAAATCGAAAGGCCGGGGCGGATGTCAATCACCGTTTCGGCCTCATTCATTTTGCGCCACATCTGGCCTTGACCCTGCGTAAAAAACCAAACCTCCTCAACAGTGTGATGCGCCACTGCAATTGAAACTTGCCCCGCGGGCAAACTAAATTCCGCCATAGAGCCGCGCACTGTATGTGCCAGAATTCGCACTTCTGATCCATCGGGCGCAATCACATCAGGGGCCTCACTCCGCATACGCGTCACAAAAATCTCAGACATGCATTGAGAACCCGCGGGGAATGATTTTGTGTTCAAAGGCTTGCCGCTCCAGCCCTTCACGGAAATCAGGGTGCGCAATGCTGATTAAAGCCTTCGCCCGCTCTGGAATGGATTTTCCCTTCAGGCACACACGGCCATGTTCGGTCACCACATACATCACATCGGTGCGCGGTGTGGTCACCACATTGCCCCTGGTGTGGTCAAAAACAATACGGCTGCGGCGCTCACCCTTTTTGTCATAGGTGGAGGGCAAGCAGATGAACGACTTGCCACCTTTCGAAGCATAGGCCCCCCGCACAAATTGCAGCTGCCCACCCGTGCCTGAGATGTGACGATGCCCATCCGATTCAGAAGCCGCCTGCCCTTGCAGGTCAATTTGGGTGGTGGAGTTGATGGAGATCACATTGTCGTTCT
>JAGWUY010000040.1 GCA_028868255.1 Alphaproteobacteria bacterium
GGCAACGCTCTATGGCTTCGTGTTCCTCAGCCATCAGGTGGGTTCATTCCTTGGCGTGTGGCTGGGTGGCAAACTTTATGATGTGTTCGGGTCTTATAATCCCGTGTGGTGGATGAGTGTGGCCCTAGGAGTTTTTGCGTTTTTGGTTCACTTACCGATCAAGGAGGTGAAAGCACCGAGTTTTGCAACTGCTGTCGCTTAAAACAACAATAGATCGTCATCCCGGCGCAGGCCGGGATTGGGCTTTTTTTTGTGGTTCAAGCCCCGCCCCGGCCTTCGCCGGGGTGACGGACTAAGGCGAGTATGGAATGAACAGTTACCCCTCTCATAAATTCGCCCTCATCTTCTTCACTACCGTCATCGCCATCTGGCTCATCACAATGGCGATGATCGTGCGCGCGGGAGCCTTGAGTGATGAAGCCACTGGCACCATGCTGGCTGTGTTCGAGCCGAGCACCAGTTCTGATCAAGTCTTTGCCAATATTACAAAAGCGGGTGCCAAACCCATCCGCCAAACCAGCTTCGGGTTCATCTGGGTGGTCAGCGCGGATGAGCCGGGCCTCGCTGGCCGCCTGCGTGCAAATGGTGCCATTGGCAGCTATCGCAACCTGCCTTTGAGCCCCACCATTGCCGGCTGCTTCGCACTGGCTGATGCCAAGGTAGCAGAAGCGTTTCAGTAATGCGGCGGCGGTGGTTCTGGCGCATTTCGCCCCTGATCCATATTCTGCAGTTCTTCATGCAACCGCTTGAGATTACGCTCTAAAAGCTCAATGCGCTTCCATTGGGCCGTGATCACCTCGTTCAAATCCGCGACCACCTGCTCTTGGTGCGCAAAGCGAACCTCCAAACCATCAATGCGTTCAGCGTCGTCCACGGCAACCTCCAAAATAAAAAGGGCTTGCATCGCTGCAAGCCCTCAAATTCAGTTTTAACGCGTCGATTAACGCGAATAGAATTCCACCACGAGGGCAGGCTGCATCTGCACAGGATATGGCACATCCGTGAGGGTTGGAATGCGGGTCAGCTTGGCTGTGCCCTTGCCGTCCAATTCAACGTAATCAGGCACTTCACGTTCAGACGAAGCCTGCGCTTCCAGAACTGAAGCCATGTCTTTGGCCTTGGCCGAAAGTTCAACCATATCACCCACCTTGAGGCGGATCGAAGCAATGGTCACCCGCTTGCCATTCAGCTTCACATGGCCGTGGCTCACGAGCTGACGAGCCGCAAATACGGTTGGCACCCACTTGGAGCGATAAACCAGCGCGTCAATGCGGCGTTCCAGCAGACCGATCAGGTTTTCAGAGCTATCGCCCTTCATCCGCAGAGCTTCCGCATAGGCGGCGCGGAACTGCTTTTCGCTGATGTTGCCGTAATAGCCCTTGAGCTTTTGCTTGGCGCGCAGCTGCGTGCCGAAATCTGAAACCTTGCCCTTGCGGCGTTGGCCATGTTGGCCGGGGCCATATTCGCGCTTGTTCACAGGGCTCTTCGGGCGGCCCCAAATGTTTTCACCCAAACGACGATCAATTTTATACTTGGCGCTTAAACGCTTTGACATGTGCTTCTTCCATTTTTACGGTTGCCACAGAAATCCACGAAAAAGCCGAACAGCTTTCCCGCATTCCACAGCGCAGAAACCCACCCTCCTCTTCCGGTTTCCCGGCTGACAGATGCGACGAACGCATCACAGGCAAGCAAAAACAGGGCAAAGGCCCTGTTGATGGGGCGGGTGATAGGGGAAGTAGAAGGGGAAGTCAAACCCATAACCGCACTTGATATATGTAGCACTTAGTGCTATATTAAGTCATGAGTAAAGTGATGCGGAGCTTTAAGTCTTCATGGTTTGCGAAAGCAGCAAAGAAAGCACACATTTCAGATCAAGAACTAGCGAGGGCCGTTTCACAAGCCATCTTGGGTCAGGCAGATGATTTGGGCGGCGGCATTTTTAAGAAACGCCTGAATAAGAATGGGCATCGCGCGATCATATTGTCAAAGGCGCGGGACTTTTGGATCTATGAATATGTTTTTGCCAAGAAAGACAGAGACAATATTGATGAAGCGGAACTGCGAGCCTTTCGGGAACTGGCCAAAGCCTATGCGACATTGACCGATCAACAGATTACCTCACTGATCGAGAACAGGGACTGGATCGAGATTGAGTTGGAGATGAAATCATGAAAAAGAAAACTTTCAAAAGCGATGCTTTCGCTGCCATCCATTCATCAGCCCAAGCGTTGCACAAGATTGGGGCCATCGACAAAGCAACGATGCGCAATTTTGATGAGTCTTGCCTGACAATCACACCAGATTTTTCGCCACGTGAAATTAAGGCGTTGCGCCAAGCCAACAATGTCAGCCAACCCATTTTCGCCCGCTTTCTCAACACCAGCGAGTCAACCATTGAAAAATGGGAAACTGGAGCCAAACGCCCCAGTGGCATGGCGCTTAAGCTGCTGACGATTGTTCAGAAACACGGGTTAGAGGTTTTGGTCTGAACTTAAACCGGCAAATCCACCACGTCATGGCGTGGGAACCCCATTGTGCCATAAGCCGTCAGCGTTTCCGAAGCACTTCCCCGCGCAGATGTCAGCAACACCGTGCCATGGGCGGGAAACCCCTCGCCTGAGGCATGCAATTTGGTTTCTTCGGAAACATCAGCCACGCGCCGCGCAATGGCTGCCGAAGGGTCAATGAAGCTCACAGCCCATGGCGCCACTTCATTGATCTCATCGACCAGCAGCGGATAATGCGTGCAGCCCAGCACCACCACATCGGTGCGCCCACCATCCCGCTTACGATAAACTGGCATGATTTCATTGCGCAGCTCATCCATATCCACCTTGTGGCCGCGCAGTTTTTGCTCAGCGATTTCAGCAAGCCTTGGCGCACCATGCAAAAAAACTTTGCAGTGAAACGCATAGGTGTGGATCAGCGAATGTGTGTATTCCCGGTTCACCGTACCGGGCGTAGCCAGCACACCGATAATTCCCGATTTTGTAAGAGCCGCAGCAGGCTTGATAGCGGGCACCGTGCCCACAAAAGGCACAGGGTAAGTTTCGCGCAATTCTTTCATGGCAATGGTGGAGGCCGTGTTGCAGGCAATGACAACCAGATCTGGTTTAACGCGGGCAATCAAAGCCCCAATCACCCACACAATGCGTTTCACCAGATCTTGCTCTTTCCATGCACCATAGGGAAAGCCTGCATTATCCGCCGAATAAACCAAATGAGCATCCGGCATTTGCTTGGCCACGGCGCGCGCCACCGTCAGTCCGCCCATGCCAGAATCAAACAATAGGATGCGTGGTTTACCCATCAGTCTTGCGCCCCCTCAAATGCTTGCGTGTGAGCGAGGAGACCATGCCACGCAAAGTCTTAACTTCCTGTTCAGTAAGCCCCGCCCGCGCAAACATGTTGCGGAAATTACGCATGACGATGGGTTGCTTGTCTTTGGATTTGAAAAAACCTGCATCTGCAAGTTCAGCTTCAATATGATCATAAAATCCATAAAGCTCGGTCTTTGTGGCAGGCTTGGTATTCGTCATTTTTAAACCTGGCCCCTCATGGGCGGCAAGCTCTTGTGTCTCCATACCCAAAGTAGTGGCAATGGGCCTATACCACTCATAGCCCACCAACAGAACGGCTTGAGCAATATTCAAGGAAGCATAGGCCGGGTTGACGGGGGCAGAGATAATTACATCGGCTTTTGACACCTCTTCATTGGAAAGACCAAAGCGTTCGCGCCCAAAGAGAATGGCCACCTTCTCGCCACGCCCGATACGCGTATGCATATCGGCAGCCGCCTGTTCAGGAGTCATCACTTCCTTTGTCATTTCGCGCGGACGCGCAGTGGTGGCATAGACAAAATGAAACTCGGCCAAAGCCTCGTCCAGCGTCTCGTGCGTTGTGGCGGCTTCTACTGTCTCAACAGCCCCGGCGGATGCAGTGACGGCCCGTTCCATCTCGATCCCAAAGCGCGGTGAAACGAGCCGCAAGTCTGACAACGAAAAATTGGCCATCGCCCGCGCTGCCATGCCAATGTTTTCACCCAGTTGCGGGTTTACCAGCACGACGGCAGGTGCCGGCCCAAAATTCATTTTGCGCGTTTTGCTGTCAAAGGTCATGGCGACCGAAATAGCTGACGCAGGCAAGTGTTGAAAGCCGTTTGTTGCCTGAATCTCCGAATGAGCCACAACCAAATTTCCGACAAGATGTGTCCATAAGGACGCAGCATCTAAAAATCTTATTGACTCTCCCACTCATATTCCTTATCCGACTAAAATTATCGGATATAAACGGAGCATCGAAATGGCGTCTCGCCTTAGACTTTCTTTGGGTATCGCGTTGTCTGCCCTGCCCCTTTTGGCGGCTGCCACTGCGCAGGCCGAGGAAATCGTAACGTATGAAACAACATTGAAGGATGCCACTTTCAGCGTCGCTGAAATCAAAGTTCCAGCAGGCAAGCCTTTCATCATCAAACTCAACAATGCAAATGCCGCTGCTGCCGAACTCGAAGCCAAAGATTTGAAGATTGAAAAAATCGTGGCTGGAAACTCATCCATTGTAGTTCGTGTGAAGGCTATGGAAGCTGGAAAATATCTGTTCGTCGATGAATATCAGGAAAGTATAGCCAAGGGCTATATAATCGTGGAATAAGCATTCACCATGATTGGCGCACTTATTATCGTATTTCGGGAAGTCATCGAGGCTGGCCTCATTATCGGGATCATCATGGCCGCCACACAAACTGTTATTGGCAGCCAAAAATGGATCTGGTCAGGCGTTTTGGCTGGCATTGGTGGAAGCGCTGTTTTAGCGGCTTTCACGGGATCAATTGCATCATTGTTTGATGGCTATGGTTCAGAAATATTCAACGCGGCCATTTTGGCTGTCGCGGTTTGCATGCTCATTTGGCACAATGTCTGGATGGCCAAGAATGGCCGCGCTTTGGCAGGAGAGTTAAAACAAGCGGGCATCGCCGTGCGCGAGGGCCACAAATCATTGTTGGCGTTGGCAATCATCGTTGGTGTTGCCGTACTGCGCGAAGGCTCAGAGGTGGTTTTGTTCCTTTATGGAGTAGCCATCAGCGCCAAAGAAACGGCTTGGGGCATGGCAACCGGAGGTATTGGGGGATTAGCCTTGGGTGCTGCCGTTTCTTTCTTGACGTTCCGCGGCCTTTTGAAAATTCCGAATCGGTATTTCTTTTCAGTCACCAGTTGGCTAATCGCATTTCTTGCGGCTGGAATGGCGGCTCAATCCGTGTCCTTTCTTGAAAAGGCAGGCTTGGTTGAAGTGTTGCAGAAAACCGTCTGGGACACGTCAAGCGTAATTTCACAAAGCGGTATCTTGGGTCGCATCCTGCACACTCTCATTGGTTACAGTGATCAACCCACGGCGCTGCAATTGCTCGCTTATGTGTCGGTGTTGGCCTTGGGTTTTGCCCTCACCAAATGGATCAGCCGCCCAAAGCTGAATGCGGTTTAAAGCACTTCTTTTTCGTTCAGGCGGTTAGCCTTGCGCAGCTTGGGGAACATCACCGCCCAAAGCCCGGCCACTGCAATGGTGCCAAAACCACCCAGCACGACCGCAGGCACAGCCCCAATCAGCGCGGCCATAAAGCCTGCGCGCGCTTCACCCAATTGGTTTGAAGCGCCAATAAATACGTTGTTCACAGCATTCACCCGACCCCTCACCGCGTCAGGAATCCACAGCTGCATCAAGGTTTCGCGCACATAAACACTAATCATGTCAAACGCGCCATAAAGCCCAAGCGCCAAAATTGAAAGCCAAGGCCAGACCGAATAGCCAAACACAACAACCACAAGTCCTGAGAATGCTACGGCAATAAACAGGATTAACCCTGCGCGATCCTTGATCCCAAATTTTGCCAGCCACAGGCCCACCAAAATAGCCCCAACACCAGGCGCCGACCGCAACAAGCCAAGGCCAACAGAATCAAGGTGTAAAATATCGCTGGCATATACCGGCATCATCGCCACGGCGCCGCCCAACAGGACCGCAAATAAATCAAGAGAAATGGCACCCAGCACAATTGGCTCACTCCAGATGAAGGAAAAGCCAGCCAGCAAGGTTTGTAAGCCACCTTCACTCTGCTCGTTCTTGTGTTGGTTCACATGCCCCATGGCAACCAAAGCCAGCATGCCCATCCCCAACATCACCAGTGAAACAGCATAAGGCACAACCGCACCAAGACTGTAGAGCAGCCCCCCGATCACTGGCCCGGTGATGGATGAGGTTTGCCACGCCACCGAATTCAGCGAAATCCCATGCGGCAAAGCTTCTTTCGAAAGCAAATTGGGCACGATGGCCGAAGCCGCCGGATTGCCAAAAGCTGAAGCCACCCCCAGCATGGCGAGATAGGCAAACACGGGCCAAACATGGGTCTGCGCACCGAGGGTAAAAACCACCAGCCCCAAAGCTGCAAGCGCCTCAACGCAAAAACATATCGCAGAAACCCAGCGGCGATTAAAATGGTCAGCTACATAGCCAGAAGGGATCACCAACAACAAAACAGGCAGAAACACAGCCAAGCCGACATAGGCCAAATATATCGGATCATGGGTGATCGCATAAATCTGCCAGCCAATGGCCGTTGAAATGATTTGCAACGCAAAGCTATGGCCCACCCTGCTGATAAAATATTTCAGATAAGCTGGATAATGAAACGCGTTACTGGAAGGTGTGGGTTCTATCGCCATCTCTCTTCCCTGCCATGATGCGGACGCACTGTCAAAGCCGCTTCCCCGCGCACCATTCCCCTGCTATAGCGGCGTGCAAATTCAACTCTCCGAAAAGGCAGTTTCATGGACAAGATTAAAGTCGCAAATCCCGTCGTTGAACTCGACGGCGATGAAATGACCCGCATCATCTGGGATCTCATCAAGCAAAAACTGATCTTGCCTTACCTCGATATTGATCTGCATTACTACGATCTTTCGGTCGAAAACCGCGATGCCACGAGTGACCAAGTGACCGTTGATTCCGCCAACGCCATCAAGAAACATGGTGTGGGCGTGAAATGCGCCACCATCACACCAGATGAAGCCCGCGTGAAAGAATTTAACCTCAAGCAAATGTGGAAATCGCCCAACGGCACCATCCGCAACATTTTGGGCGGCGTGATTTTCCGTGAACCCATCATCTGCCAAAACGTGCCGCGCCTTGTTCCGGGCTGGACCAAGCCGATCATCATCGGCCGCCATGCCTTTGGCGATCAATACCGCGCCACGGATTTCACCTATCCCGGCAAAGGCACACTCACCATGAAGTTTGTGGGCGACGATGGCCAAGTGATCGAGAAGGAAGTGTTCAAAGCCCCAGGTGCTGGCGTTGCCATGGCCATGTATAATCTTGATGACTCAATCAAGGAATTTGCCCGCGCCTCCCTCACCTATGGTTTGCAGCGCAAGCTGCCTGTCTATTTTTCATCCAAGAACACCATCCTTAAAGCGTATGACGGCCGCTTTAAGGATATTTTCCAGGCGATCTATGATGCAGAATACAAGGCGGACTATGAAAAATTGGGCATTACTTACGAACACCGCTTGATCGACGATATGGTAGCATCGGCCATGAAGTGGACCGGCGGCTACATCTGGGCCTGCAAAAACTATGATGGCGATGTGCAGTCAGATCTGGTCGCACAAGGCTATGGCTCATTGGGTTTGATGACCTCAGTGCTCATCACGCCTGATGGCAAGACAGTGGAGTCTGAGGCCGCCCATGGCACGGTCACCCGTCATTACCGCTTGCACCAGCAGGGCAAACCAACATCCACCAATTCCACCGCGTCGATCTACGCCTGGACAGGTGGCCTGAAACACCGCGCCAAATTGGATGACAACAGCAAGCTGATGAAGTTTGTTGAAGCGCTGGAACGCGTGACCGTTGAAACCATCGAGCAAGGCAAAATGACCAAGGATTTGGCTGTCCTCGTCGGCCCAGATCAGCAATGGCTGACCACCGAAGGCTTCATCGATGCGGTAGACAAAAACCTGCAAAAGGCGATGGCGTAGAAAGCCCATCCTACAAACAAAACGTCATTCCCGCGAAAGCGGGAATCTCTGTTGAGCTATTTGGTCATTCTGAAATGACCAGAAACAGAGATGCCCGCTTTCGCGGGCATGACGTTGCGTTTGTCGATGAGAAAAAGCCAAACTCGAAATCCGAAAGTCAGGTCAAGCCGCTTCCTGCTCCAACACATCCAGCAGATTAGAGGGATCAGTCGGCTTATTAAACACGCCCAGAGCGCCATTCTCACGCGCCTTGTCCAGCAGTTCATTGGCGGCATAGCCGGTCATGAAGTAAATTCGGGCTTGCGGAAACGCGGCTTTGATTTCCAGAAAACTGTCAACACCATTCTTGCCGGGCATCATCACATCAAAAAAGCCCACATCGACCTTGTTTTTATTAAAGGCTTCGATCGCTTCTTGGCCATTGTAAGCCACAATGACATGATGATCATCGGAAGCAAAAAGCTCCGCAATGGAATCTGCATTTTCTGCATCATCGTCCAAAACCAAAACATTCAAAATGCGCGTCATCGTCTCGTCCCCTCCAGGTCGAAAATATTTGCCTCACGCGAAAAAAACTTTTCCATGAAAAATCAATCCGCTCTAGGCCGCAAGTGTTTGCAGTTGATCCAGCAACAACACAGGGTCAAAAGGCTTGTTCAAAATTCCCGTAACGCGAATATCATGCAGCGCATCTTGGTCTGCTTGATGGGCCTCCGCCGTTGCCGTTATGATGATCGCGGGCACAGCCCTGCCCGCTTTACGCAAGGCGGTGACGGCCTCCATCCCGTCAATCAATGGTTTTTTCAAATCAAAGATCATCACATCGGGCGTCTTGGCATCCATCAAACATCTCGCAGCTTGCTGATCATGCACCAAGCCGCACGCCATGCCGCCGCCATTCACGATGCGCACAAGAAAGTTTCCAAAATTGGGATCATTTTCCGAAACTACGACCACACCGCTTGTGCCTGCATCCTTTAGCGCGGCTGAAATTTTGTTAAGGTCAACGGGCTTCGTCAAAACCCCCATGGCGCCATTATCAGTCGCCTGGCGGATCAACTGTTCCACGCTATAGCCAGTCATCATATAGACCTTGGCATTCGGGCAGTGCTTTCGAATTTCAAGAAAACTCTCAACACCATTCTTGCCCGGCATCATCACGTCCAAGAAAGCCAGATCAAACTGATGGTGATGGTATGCCCGCACAGCAGCTTCACCGTCATAGACTACAACGGCTTCATGGCCTTCAAGTTCGAACAATTCGCCAAGTGACTGAGCGTTGTCCACGTCATCGTCAGCGATCAAAATTTTTAATCTGTGTACCACGAACCATGCTCCCTCGGCCGAAGCAAAACGTAATCACCAGCACCGAGTGGTTCCGTCATGCAAAGTCCAATACTCTCTTCCCGAGAATGAGGTTATGGTGACAAAGCTAACGACCTATTAACGCCGCAGTATCAAGCAGTTTGAGAAAGCGCCTGTTCCTCATAAATTGGTAAGCGCAACGTAAATGAACTGCCAACACCTGGTTCAGATGCAATCTCTAATGTCCCACCATGCTGGGTTACAATCTGTTCTATGACTGGAACGCCAAGCCCCGTTCCAAAACTCTTGGTGGTGAACAGTGGCTCGCGGATTCGCTCCACAACTTCAGGTGACATGCCTGGCCCATTGTCGATGACAGAAATGCCAACACTAGCGCCATCCAGAAATGTGCTGATGGAAATTTGCGCCTGCCTACTGTCCGGCAACTTTTCATTGCCATCTGCGCCAACCATGGCTTCGCTGGCATTTGCTAGCAGGTTTATAATCGCCCGTTGCAAGCGGCCGGGATCAAAGCACATGCGCGTATCGCCCAATCCCAACAGACATTGCACATTCACGCTGGCAGGCATGCGCGCCACTTCCTCCTCCAAAATGCGGCTCAGCCACTCGTCAAAATTCATCAACTTGCAATCCAATTGCTTGCCGCGCGCAAAATCCAAAAGCTGGGCTATGATGTTGTCGCAGCGCGTCACACCGTTTTTGATGCGCAAGAATTGCGCATCCAAATCAACCGGTGAGTCGCGCAGCCGCCGTTCCATGACAAATGCCGAAGTGCGGATCGCGCCAAGCGGGTTGCGCAACTCATGCGCAATGGTGGCCGTCAATTGCCCCATCTGCTCCAGCCGCCCTTTCCGCACCAGCGCATCCTGTGCGTCATGCAGCAGCCTCACATTCTCGGCGAGATCATTGTTCAAACGCACAATCTCGTCATTGATGCGCTTCAGTTCCACATTTTCGGAGACATCAACAACGCTCACAATCGCAGATCTTGTCGCGCTGCTGGAAAGCTTCAACCAACCGGAGCTAATAAACAAAAGCCTGCGTTTGTTGCCTCCTGAATCCACAATCTCGCATTCAAAGCGCGAGTTGAGACCCGGAAACTCAGTTTCACTCTTGCCCACTGTGGCACAAATATATTCAATCGAAATATTACTGGGTTCTCGGTTCATATAGCTATAAAGCAGCTGATTGCACGAGCTTATACGTCCATTTTCATCAACCTGCATGACTCCAACCGGAATAGATTCGGTAATCGCGCGGTTCTGTGCTTCTCGCTTTTTGAGCAGCGTCACATCAGAATTGGTTCCGATTAAGAATGATCTACCGTCGGGGGCCACATATTTGGCCTTACGCGTTAAGATCTGATGCAAGTGCCCATCAGGATATCGCACCTCTTCGTCAACCACCAGCGGTCGGTCATTATCAAGCACTGCGTGATCTTTGGCCATGAACTCTTTGGCCAATTGCGCCGGATGAATATCCTGATCTGAAAGCCCAACAAATTCTGCGGCTGTTTTCCCCACCATGTCGCAATGCGCACGATTGGAAAATACAAAGCAGAGATTTGAATCTTTGATATAGATTGGCGTAGGAAGTTGATCCAACACTTCGTAAAGCATTTCGACCGTGAGCTGCGTTTGAGCGTGTGTTTTGTCTGTCATGGTGATCCCCTGGTCTCCACCTAAGCCGCTTCTTCTACGGCGCTGCGCAGCGGCAGCAGGATAGTGAAATTTGCACCCTCGCCCACGCGTGAATGAACAACCAGTTTGCCACCATGCTGTTGAACAATTTGATCAACAGCTGGCAAGCCTAAACCAGTTCCGAAACTTTTGGTAGTGAACAGCGGCTCACGGATCTTCTCAAGGTTTTCAGGCGCTATTCCAACGCCATTGTCCTGCACACTGATCATAGCAAATTCACCTTCAATAGAAGTCGAAATTGTAATGCGAGGTGTTGACGTAGCAAAGCGGCTCGGGTCTTCACCATTTCCCACCATCGCCTCAGATGCATTTGAAACCAAGTTGATGATTGCACGCTGCAACCGCGATGGGTCAAATGGCACCTGCAAGTTTTCCAAACCAAACAAACATTCAATCGTCACCACTGCGGGCAATTGGCTGGCCTCTTCAGCTACAATTTTCTCAAGCCATTTGTCCAAGTTTTCCGAGCGGCAAGACAGTTTTTTGGAACGTGAAAAATCCAACAGCTGAGTGATAATATCATCACACCGCGTCACACCATTATTGATGCGAGCAATTTGCGGCTCAATGCCCAACTCGCGCCCCTTGATCTTGCGCTCAATCAAAAAAGTGGATGTCCGCACAGCACCAAGCGGGTTGCGCAACTCATGCGCAATAGTTGCCGTCAGTTGACCCATTTGTTCCATGCGCCCTTTTTTCACCAACGCATCTTGAGCATCGCGCAGCATCTGCATGTTGTTGGCCAGTTCCGTGTTCACCCGCACAATGTCTTCATTGATCACGGCAAGTTCGGCTGACATGCCTTCGGCATCATGCCGAGCTTGATCAGCTGCTTTCTTGGCGCTCTCAACATCATCCAGCTTGCGCAATGTCGAACGATACATGGCAAATGCCGAGCCAAGACCCAAAAGGACAGTTCCAATTGAAGTTAGCAAAATTTTGAAATTACGTGAGGCGATTTCATCGGATCGCGCCGTCAGAAGATTGTTCTGGCGTTGGCGCATCTGGTAGCTGTCAAATTGAAGAATTGCCGTCCATTTGGGAGCGACACTGTTAATCTTTTCGATCAATTCGGCCTTTATGTTTTGCGGCCCTGCCATGCTCATGCCCATGCCAATATCGCTGAGCCTGTTCATGTCTCGTTGAATATCTTCAGCACGGATCAACATATCGCGATAGACACGATCTCCACCGCTGGCCACATTCGCTTCAGCAAGAGAGGCCTGAAGGCGCGCCGTCGAAGATGCGAGGTTGCCGATCGCAAGTGAAATCAAATTGTCGTTTTGGTCGAGCGTGTGTTTCGCTGCGTCCATCACTTCTTGACGCAGACTGTAAAAATCATAGAGCACGCGCGGAAAATATTCAGATGTTATCACTGCAAGATGATAAGATTCAGGCTGACTGGTGTAGATCGATCCCGAATTAATGCCGGTGCGCAAAGCCAAATCCATGGATTGCTTTAAGATTGCGTGTTGGTTTGGCAACGCATAGGACAAGGATGTCAAGAGATTGTTGTTTTCTGAGGCGAGGCCAACGCTCTGCGACAAGGCAAAACTATCTTTCATCGGATCCATCACAGCTGCGGCATGTGTGTTGTATCCCGCGGCATCCTGCATCACCGGCAACAAAATATTGAGATAGGAGGCTCCCGCTGCCTCAGATTGAATCGCCGTCCGCTCTTTGTGCAGGCTGTCGATTATCGTAGTCCCCATATAGACGATGGGCAGCAGCAGAACTGCAACAATCCATGCCAATCGATAGCCTGCCGTCCGCGCATTAATGATTTTGACCATAGGCCCCGCCTGCACCACTTCCTAAGCATCGGTTTTCTAGTTGATTGTCGGGAAAACGCGCCAATGTCGTCCCGCACCATTGGAAATCACCGGTTCAGTATGCAGTCTTGCAGAATTTATGGTAAACAACTCACTAATGAATGTTATGAAAAGCAAGAGCAAATGAAAGAAAAGTGCGTGTCTGGTGGGTGCCAATGCGGCGCATTGCGCTACAAGGTTGTAGGTCCGTTGGGATCGACTGACCTGTGCCACTGTCGCATGTGCCAAAAAGCCTTCGGCTCATTTGGTGCCGTTTTGACGCGCGTGCCGTTCGCCAACTTTAAATGGACCCGCGGCAAGCCTGCCACGTTTCAATCTTCGGCCCACGTGGCGCGCGGCTTTTGTGCGTCCTGCGGCACACCCATGTTCATGTTTGAAGACGGTGATGATTTCATCGATCTGGCCACAGGCACATTGGACGACCCCGGCATTGTCAAAAGCCTCAGTCACCAAATCGGCATTGAAAGCAAGGTTATTTGGTTTGAGCAGCTACACAGCTTGCCGCATCAAACCACAGCAGAAACGCGAAACCCGGGCGATCTGCCAAGGCTTGCGTCATTTCAACATCCCGATCACGACACGGCCCATTGGCCGCCAGCGAAAACCTAGCCCAGCGCAGCTTTTACCGCGGCCAAGGCCGCTTCTGCTTGCGCACCATCTGGCCCGCCAGCCTGCGCCATATCTGGCCGCCCGCCGCCGCCCTTACCGCCCATAGCGATTGAGCCAGCCTTCACAAGTTCAACGGCGTTGAACTTTGCCGTTAAGTCAGCAGTTACCGCCACGACGACGGCACCTTTGCCATCATCAGACACAGCCACAAGCGCTACAACGCCGGATCCTAAGCTTTTCTTGCCTTCGTCTGCCAAAGCTTTCAAATCCTGCGGTGCAACGCCTTTCAACACCCGACCTATAAATTTGGTGCCATTGATCATAGCAACATCATCACCGGCTTTGGTGCTTCCGCCACCCATGGCCAAAGCCTTGCGGGCTTCGGTGAGCTCACGTTCCATCTTGCGGCGTTCATCCAACAGAGTTTCAATACGCGCCACCACATCATGCGGTGCCACCTTCAACACAGTGGCCGCAGCCTGAACGCGGTTGTCCTGTTGCAACAAATACGCCCGTGCAGCATCGCCTGCCAAGGCTTCCATACGGCGCACACCGGCCGAAGAGCCACTTTCAGCAATGACTTTCACCAGGCCAATATCG
>JAGWUY010000295.1 GCA_028868255.1 Alphaproteobacteria bacterium
TCCTTCGGGCGCATCGGTGCCGTTTTGTCTATGAAGGTAGAGGACGTCTTTATCCAAAAGGGCCGGCTTTGGGTGCGTCTCCACGAAAAGGGCGGCAAGGATCACGCCATGCCCTGCCATCACAATCTCGAGACCTATCTCAACGAATATATCGAGCGCTGCGGCCTCGCCGATGATCCCAAGGGCGCCCTCTTCCGCACCACAGGCAAGAAACGAGTGGAGCTCACCCCTACCCCGCTGGCCCAGGGCAATGCCTATGTGATGATCGGCAAGAGGGCCCTTGAAGCCGGCATCCTGACCAAGATCGGCAACCACTCTTTCCGGGCCACCGGCATCACGGCCTATCTCAAGAACGGAGGCACCCTGGAACGCGCGGCCGTCATGGCTAATCACGCCTCCACCCGAACCACCCAGCTCTATGACCGGCGCTCTGACGACGTTACCCTCGATGAGGTGGAGAAAATTGGGGTTTAGGTGCGATGTCGCGTCTTATGTTAGAGGCCTCCCATATCTGCGTTCTTCCAGGCCATGAGGAAACGGTGTGAAACCTGCCTACTAGCATTGTCAGTCGGCAGGTTTTTTTCCAACTTTGCCAACCTAGCCTTCAGGGCTTTTACATCGATGATCTCTTCGAGGCCTTTCTGCTGCACATATTCATTTCGCTGAGCAACACGGTCACCAATTCCGTCAAAACCAATGCTTTGCGACCAAGAAACTGAGATCAATGCTTCAG
This sequence comes from Alphaproteobacteria bacterium, assembly GCA_028868255.1. Taxonomy (GTDB): domain Bacteria; phylum Pseudomonadota; class Alphaproteobacteria; order Rhizobiales; family Aestuariivirgaceae; genus Aestuariivirga. Next base: position 734 of record JAGWUY010000295.1, read on the forward strand.
CTAACTTCACTATTGCGCTTTCATTTGTCAGTTGTCGTGAAGTCCAGCTTCTTACGGGGCGATTGCTGCCGGCCAAATCACGCCATCGATACAAAAGCCAATGAAGTCGCTTACTGTCGAGCAATGATCCGTCTCTACTTGCCATCCGAATGCGCTGAAGGGCCATTTGTTGAAGCTTTTTGGTATCAGCTTCAGTGCAAAGGGTTTGATCTTCGGATGGCTTTGGTTGCCCATCTCTGGGATGGTAATTTGCCCAAGCGGAATTTGCGAGATCTACCAACCAGCTTAGGCTTGCCGCTTTTGCCGCGCCCAGAAGGATCTTTGAACGCTGCTCAAGGTCAGTTCGGTCTCGCAACAGCGATCGTAACAACCAGTGAATTCGAAGATTGTTATCTCCAATTCTAAAGCCGCCCGCGTGATCATTTGGATTGTCGATGTCGTCCGCGACGGCGAACACAGCCGACAGAAGTATTCCAGTCTGTTCCAGTGGGATCTCTTTTGCATGGCTGTTGAGCGCCTCCAGAAGAAGTGCCGCTTTGCTGCCACCGGACGAACGCGTTTCATTTGCAGCCGCCTGCAGATACTTTGTCACATAGTTGAAGTCATCAACTCTGGCCAAAAGGGGCCGAAGTTCCGACATTGGAACGACTGAATCTGGTATCGAGAAGCCGAAGTAGATCGGAAATAGCTCAGGCACACAAATTCGGCGCTCACTTTTCCAATTTTCGCCGAGATAGTGCATGCGCTTCCACACAGCCTCAAGCCTAGGAAAAAGGCGCATTAGACCAAGTCTGTATCGATCTTTGTCTTCAACCGAGCCAAGCAGCCTTTGGTCATAAAATGCCGGGGTAGCCTTGTCTGAGCCGGACAACCCATCTCTTGCGGCAGTCCCGCAAATCAGAGTTGGGTTTTCTCGGATCGCCTTGTGTAAATTTGGTTGGAAAAGGCGATAGGCCTCTATGGATAGAAAATCACCCGCGTTCACTTCACCTTCCACTGCAGGCCAAGTAACGCTGAGAGCGTTCAAATAGCGGATAGCATTCCTTGGTGTTCGTACTTCTGGCGCAACAATGTCGTAGAAGAGATTGCGTAGGTGCTTTTCCGCCGCCAGATCCAGCCCAGACAAAAATCCTGAAGCCATCTTCAAGACGTAACCAGTTAGTTGCTCTGAATTGGGCAATGGAAGATCAAATGAAACCTGGATGATTTTTTCAAGGTAATGGGAGCCTTCATTTGGAAACCTGTTGGCGATTGCCCGCTCAGCTTGCTCCCTATCAAACGCGAGCACGTAGGTCACGTTGGGTAGTCTTCCCACAGATTTGATCAGTCGGAACATGGCGAGGGCTTCATCCGGTGCAAGGCGGTCAATGTCATCCACAATGACTATAAAGCGCCGATTTTGAAGCCGGAGACTATCGGATAGTTCCTTCTGAAGGCCTTCGAGGCTTTCCGTTCGAACAAAGAGCTTGCTAATGGGGCTCAATAGTTTTGCAAACGAAGCTGCAACAATACCATGTGGCCCAAAAATCCCGGTAGAGGCAGCAGCAGGAATGGCAACAGATCCAAATTCCAAAGCTTTCGCCAGTTTAGGCAGTGCCTTCTTCGCTTTTTTGTTCAGGCTGGGCTCAATAGCTTGATAGAGTTCCCGCAAGAAATTGAGAACCAGTGCCTCCTCACCTCTGAACCACCACGGATTGAAATTAACAATCTTGACTTCGCCCTGAGTAACCGATGGGCCAAGGTGATATTTTAGAAGGTTGATGGCACTGCTTTTGCCTGATCCCCAGGGTCCATTGATTGCCACCACCACGCCTTCTGGACGGACCATCTTGGTGAGGCTTGAATTTAAGGATTTTACGAACGGCTCAATGCCAAACAAATCTTGCTCAGGCAGATTGATTGGAAGATCGCTGAAATCAGATGTGATGGTCATTGCTGCCCCTTGTGTCGCATGGCACTTAACCGTAAGAATCCGGCACCAGGGCGGGAAATTAGCACTTAGCCGCAAGAATCTGAGATCCCTGATTCTCAAGTTTTATGCCAAGCT
>JAGWUY010000296.1 GCA_028868255.1 Alphaproteobacteria bacterium
GGAATTTATGATCGCTTTGTAGCTGAAAACGCGCCGCCCACCCACTTCTTTGCCTAAATATCAGGCTGCGTTTTTTCCAGTTCCTTGATCGCTTCAATTGCTGAAGCCATGTGGGGATTGATCACCAGCACCTCTCGCAGAACAGCCAAAGCCTCTTTGGTTTTACCCTGCGCCCGCAAGATGGCGGCCTTTCCCGCTAAGGCGCCAAAATGCCGTGGCTCTAAATCAAGCACATGCTGAATATCAACCAGCGAGGCATCATAACGCCCCACCATGTAATAGAGCGTGGCGCGCTTGTTCCAACCCTCGGCAAAATTGGGATAGGATTCGATGAGTTGAATGAAGACCTTTTCTGCCGCATCAAATTCGCCCGCATTCATGGCGGCAGTACCTTCGCGGATCAACCATTCTGCTGTTGGGCTGTCATTGCGCCCCCAGATTTGCCAGATGTCGGCAATGATTTTATCTGGTTCACGCTTGGTGACCGCCGGGTGCAATTCGCCAAACAGGCGGTCAAGCTGGGCCGCACGCTCCGCCACTTGTTCTGTAGCATGGGCGGGGCTTGCCAATGTAAAGATGAAGAATATCAATGCCAGTTTGCGCATGAGACACATTAAAGCACAATCTAGGGCATAAATAAACGCGAAACGCGCCGGAGGGTGGCCCTCAGCGCGCCAGCACAGATCAAAAACAGGTGATTAGCCCTGACGAGCCTTAAAACGAGGATTCGTCTTGTTGATGATATAAACGCGGCCCTTGCGACGGATCAGCTTGTTGTCGCGGTGGCGTTTTACCAATGCTTTGAGCGAGTTACGGACTTTCATAATATTCACCTAACACCGGGCAATAAGCTGCCCTTGATTTCGCGGCGGAACATAGTCATGGGTTTTGCTCCTGTCAACCATTGGAAACACATACGGAAAACCATGTTAACGCCTGAATTTTGGGTCACTTTTGGGGTCTTTTGTGTGGCAGCCAGCATCAGTGCCAGCATGGTGTGGCTGGAAAAGCGCCCCAAGCAGGAGCTAAGCCCCCGTCTGTTCCCAACCACTTTCGTTTTACTGCTGTCTGGCGCCGTGGTGGTTTTGGCAGGCATTCACCTTTTGAACTTGATTGGCCTTCACACAGGCAATCCGTAAGTTTTCCGCAGCACATTTTTCTGCACCTTGCCCATGGTGTTGCGCGGCAGTTCCAAAACCACAATCACCCGCTTGGGGCATTTATAGCTGGCCAGATTTTCCTTGAGTGCGGCAATAATCGCAGCTTCATCCAACGCAACCCCTGCCTTGGGCACCACCACCGCCGTCACTGCCTCACCAAAATCAGAATCAGGCAAACCAATGACAGCAGATTCCAAAACGCCGGGCATCGCATCAATCAGCTCCTCCACCTCTTTGGGGTAAACATTGAAGCCCCCTGTGATGATCAAATCCTTGGCGCGGCCTGAAATGACCAAATAGCCCTTGTCATCAAAATGACCCAGATCGCCAGTGATGAAAAACCCGTCTGCGGTAAATTCTGCCGCTGTCTTCTCCGGGTTGCGCCAATAGCCCTTGAACACATTGGGCCCGCGCACCTCAATGCCACCCTCACGCACCCGCACCTCTGTTCCTGGCAAGGCCATGCCCACCGTGCCGGCGCGCCGCTCACCCTCATAGGGGTTGGAAGTGTTCATATTGGTTTCCGTCATGCCATAACGTTCCAGCACAGCATGGCCCGTACGCTCAAAAAAATCCCTATGCGTTTCCGCCAACAAGGGGGCGGAACCCGAAACAAATAGGCGCATGTGCTGCGTGGTGGCGCGCGTCAGCCCCTCGTGCTGCAACAGGCGCGTGTAGAACGTAGGAACCCCCATCAAAGCCGTGGCTTGCGGGAACAGGCGCACAATGTCATTCACATCAAACTTGCGGCGAAACAGCAATTGCCCACCAGAGGCAAACACCGTGTTTGTGGCCACAAACAGCCCATGTGTATGATAAACTGGCAGCGCGTGAATTAACTTATCGTCAGGCGTAAAGCGCCACAGCTTGGCGAGCGCCAAGGCATTGCTGGCCAAATTACCCACGCTGAGCATGGCACCCTTCGATTTGCCCGTGGTGCCAGAGGTATAAAGAATCGCCGCCAAACGCTCCGCATCATCAGGCGCATTAACCAATGCCCCATCTTGCAAAGCGGCCAACGCCATGAAGCTGCCACCACCTGTATCATCAAGTGTGATAACTTTGACACCCAATGGCGCGGCCTTGCCGGGCGATTGGATAAAGATTGCAGGTTCAGCATCACCCAGAAAATAGGAAATCTCCGCCGCCGTATAGGCCGTGTTCAGCGGCAAGAAAATCAACCCGGCCCGCACACAAGCATAAAACAGAGCAATCGCCTCAACCGATTTTTCAACCTGCACGGCAATGCGGTCTCCCGGCTTTGCCCCCTCAGTCAGCAGCGTCTGCGCCAATCTCCCCGCAAGTTGCCAAAACTGGCCATAAGTGAAGTACCGCCCGTCATCGCTGGTGATGAAAAGCTGATCAGGCTGGCGCAAACGGGCAGCTGCGATTTCAAGCAGGGTCAAGGACATCACAAGGTTTTTCCTCAAACAAGCAAACTGAATGCGGGGCGATCTCATCCCTCCCTGCACTCGAAAAAATTTGCACCCAACCATAACCCAAGCGAGCAGGAAGCAACATCGCAGAAGGTTTGTCACCGCCATTGATGACGACTGCAATATGCTGTTGCTGAGTCGAAAGAGAAAGGCCCAGCACGC
>JAGWUY010000297.1 GCA_028868255.1 Alphaproteobacteria bacterium
CGGCGGCAAAATTCTTGGCATCGTTCCAGATTTTTAGCCAATTTTGCAACCTTGCAGACAAAACTTCATGTGCTGCTTCAACTGTCACGCTGGGGCTGTGGGTGGCCAAATAGGTGGTGGGATAGGGCAAACCCTTTGGCGCATGAGCGATATTCATTCCAATGCCTAAAGCCATCATGGGCGGTACGCCGCCAATATATTCCGCGAGAACGCCACTGAATTTTGCATCGTCCAAGAGGCAATCATTGGGCCATTTCAACGAGATATTGGGGTTTTTGATGAAATGGGTTGCAACATCATAAACCGCCAGTGCAGCGATAAATGCAATTTGCGCCGCTTTAGCTTGCGAGGCATTCACCGGAAACAGAAGCGTCGAATAGAGATTTCCCTGCTCGGAATGCCACTGCCGCCCCAGCCTGCCCCGACCGGCTGTTTGCTCGTCAGCGACAAGCCAGATTGGCCCCATCTCTCCCTGTTCGGCGAGGCGGCGGGCCTCCAGATTTGTTGAATCGATTGAAGCGTAACGAAGAACCGGGATCGGCGCTATCATCAATAAAGTGAAGCCGCAGCACCCGCAGCCAAGTTGAGCAGCGGATAGGCAAAGGCAAAGAACAGAACAACGAACAGGCCCGCGGCATAAATCACCCAATTTACTTCAGCGTCAATCGGGTCAAAGGCTTCGGCTGGTTCATCAAAATACATGATCTTGATTATACGCAAGTAATAGTAAGCACCCACGACCGATGCAACAACACCAATAATGGCCAAGGCCCAGAGGCCTGCCTTTACAGCAGCCATAAACACGAACAGCTTGCCGAAGAAGCCTGCCAGCGGCGGAATGCCAGCGAGCGAGAACATCAACATGGCCAGCACAAAGGCATGGCCCTTGTTGGTGCGCGAGAGGCCTGCAAGATCCTTGATCTCCTCAACGTAAAGTCCCTTGCGGCGCATGGCGATGATGCAGGCAAAAGTGCCCAATGTGGTGACCACATAGATCAACATATAGACCATCACGCCCTGCACGCCTTCCACCGTTCCGGCGGCAAGGCCCACAAGCGCAAAGCCCATATTGGCGATGGAGGAATAGGCCAGCAGGCGCTTGATGTTGGTTTGACCAATAGCGGCGAAAGCGCCCAGCACCATGGAGGCAAGTGATATAAACACCACGATTTGCTGCCAATCATGGGTCACTGCGGCGAAGGGCCCAACCATAACGCGCGTAAACAGCGCAATGGCCGCAATCTTTGGCGCAGAGGCAAAGAATGCGGTGACGGGCGAAGGCGCGCCTTCATAAACATCTGGCGTCCACATGTGAAACGGCACGGCGGAAACCTTGAATGCCAAGCCAGCGATGATGAAGACGATGCCGAAGATCACGCCGATATTCGAGCCCGTTACGGCCAGCGCATTGCCAATGGCGGTGAAGCCGGTTTGGCCTGTCAGGCCATAGATCAATGATGCGCCATAGAGCAACATGCCAGATGAGAGCGCGCCCAGCACAAAATATTTGAGGCCAGCTTCTGATGATTTGGCGCTGTCGCGGTTGATGGCTGCCACCACATAAAGCGCCAGAGACTGAAGCTCTAAGCCCATATAAAGCGTGATCAGATCATTGGCCGAGATCATCACCAACATGCCCACGGTGGCCAGCATGATGAGCACGGGATATTCATTTGAGTCCATGTTGTTGCGGGCGAGATAGCGGCCAGACATGGCGACAGTGACGGCAGCCCCCAGCAGGGCCAACACTTTCATAAACCTTGCAAATGGATCCGCCACAAAGGCACTGCCAAAGGCTGTAACCGTACCTGTGCCTGACTTCCAAACGATGAGGCCCGCAACCACTACAAAGGCCGCAATGGCGGCGACACGGATGGCCCCGGTTGTCACCTTCTTTGAGAACACACCTTCCATCAGCAATATCATGGCCAGCACGGCCAGAATGATTTCAGGGAGGGCTGCGGCTGCGCCGATTTGCTGGAACAAGGGGATCATTTCATCACCGCATGCAAAGTATTGAGAAGAGCTTCAACGGGTGTGCCGAACACATCCAAAAGCGGTGACGGATAAACACCAAAGAAAATAGTAAGAACGACCAGTGGCGCAAGCAACATCAGTTCCCGCGGTGTCATATCCGGAATATGGGCCAGTGATGATTTTTCCAGCTTGCCCAAGGCCACGCGGCGATAAAGCCACAAGGCATAGGCCGCAGACAGGATCACACCGAATGTGGCAAAGAAGGCCACCCATGTGTTGTTCTGGAACGTGCCTAAAAGCGTGAGAAATTCTCCCACAAACCCCGACGTTCCCGGCAAGCCCACATTGGCCATGGTGAACAGCAGGAATACAAAAGCATAAAGCGGCATGCGATTGACGAGGCCGCCATAAGCCGCGATGTCGCGCGTGTGCATGCGGTCATAAACCACGCCGACGCTGAGGAACAATGCACCTGACACCAAACCATGGCTAACCATTTGGAACAGTGCACCATCCAAGCCTTGGCGGGTGAACGAAAAAATGCCCATCGTCACAAAGCCCATATGCGCCACCGATGAATAAGCGATCAACTTTTTCATATCTTCCTGCACCAGCGCCACCAGCGAGGTGTAAATGATGGCGATGACGGACAAGGCATAAACCAGCGGCTGGAAATAATGGCTGGCATCGGGGAACATGGGCAGCGAGAAGCGCAGGAAGCCATAACCACCCATCTTCAACAGAATGGCGGCAAGGATCACCGAACCCGCGGT
>JAGWUY010000298.1 GCA_028868255.1 Alphaproteobacteria bacterium
TCACTTCGGCGGGTTCCTGCTTCGCAGAACGGCCTGACTGCGCCAATTCTCCACAGGCTAACAAGCGCTGTCCGCGCTCTAAGACATTGATCGCGCCAACCACATCGGCGTTATTTTCATACCCACAGGCCACACACTCGAACTTGGCTTGTGTCCGGCGGTTGTCCGCCGACACATGGCCGCAGCACGGGCAAGTTCGGCTGGTGTGGTGTGGCGGCACAGTGATGAGATGCCCTCCGCGCCACGCCAACTTATAGTCTAGTTGGCGGCGAAATTCGCCCCAACCCTGATCGAGAATCGACCGATTCAAGCCGGACTTTTGCCGCACCTGCTTGCCGTGCGTTTCGGCGTTGCCTTTTGCGGACTTGGACATATTCCGAATCTGCAAGTCTTCGATACACACCATCGCGTGGTTTTGGCTGATCGTGGTCGAGGCTTTATGCAGATAGTCCTTGCGGGCATGGCCGATGTCGATGTGGACTTGCGTGACTTTGGCTTTGGCTTTTTTCCAATTGGCGCTGAACTTCACTTTTCGCGCCATGCGGCGCTGGTATTTCGCCAGCCGTTGCTGGTGTTTTTTGAAACTGTGCAGCGGTTCAAGATACGCGCCATCGCTCAACGTCGCGAATCGGGCTATGCCCATATCAATGCCCACAATCCCGCCCGTTGGCTGAACTGGCTCAACTTCGCGTCGCGTCTGAATCGACACAAACCACTTGCCGCCGGACTGGCTGACGGTCGCATTGCGCACTTCACCCAGCACCTCACGGCTGTTGCGGTAGCGCAGCCAGCCTAGCTTGGGCAGGAAGATTCTGCCGTTGCCTTGGTCGAGCTTGATTTGCTTGGGGTCGGGGTAGCGGAAGCTGTCACCCAAGCCTTTCTTTTTGAAACGGGGGAAATCAGCGCGTTTCTCGAAGAAGTTTTTGTAGGCTGTTTCGAGGTCTTTGAGCGCATGTTGCAGCGCTTGCGATGGCGATTCTTTGAGCCATTCAAAGCCAGCTTCACGCTTCCAGACGGGCAAGTTCGCCGCCATCGCCACATAGCCGATGAATTTTCCGCCAGTTTCGTGATTGGCTTTTTGCAAAGCCAGCGCCTTGTTGTAGACGAAGCGACACGTCCCCGCGAAGCGACGCATCTGCTGCGCTTGCTCACCGTTGGGCTGTAGCTCGAATTTGAAGGCTTGAAGACGTTCCATGGCTCAAATCATACTCTTGGTTTGTTTTGCTTCAAGCTTTGGCGGTAGTCTTCATCGTGCGCCTGTAGATCGAGAGCAGACACCACACTGAAACCCCAAGGACGGCTTCGCCATCCACGCTATCCATCCCCCGCCTGAAGGAAGGGGTTTTTCGCTCATGTCCGATAAATGGTTGCATGACGATACATATGATATGTGTTATCGCTTTGCTTGCTGCTGTTTGGGCGTATGCGCCCCGCAGTACGCAGCTGCGGTATGTAATGTATCTTGAAAACATATATATAAAGTACAATATTAAAATCTTCCCCGCAACGAGTACACCCATGCGCCTGAATGCCTTTACCGATTACTGCCTGCGCACGCTGATCTATCTGGCCGTCCAGCCGGAGGAGTTGGCGACGCGTGCGCAAATCGCTGCAGCTTACGGCGTGTCGGACAACCATCTGATGAAGGTCGTACACTTTCTGGGCAAGGCAGGGCTGATTGAGACGTTGCGCGGGCGCGGTGGTGGCATGAAGCTGGCTCGGCCAGCGGGAGACATCCGTATTGGCGCACTGATACGGTTATGCGAGGACGACGCACCGATTGTCGAATGCTTCGAAGAGAGCGGTGGAGGTTGCCGGATTGACGGCATGTGCGTACTCAAGCGTGCACTGTTCGAGGCGCGTGAAGCCATGTATGGGGCTCTGGATCGCTACACGCTGGCGGATTTGAGCGTGAATCGCGATGCCCTCACCGTCCAGTTGGGCCGGATTTTACTGGTGCCGGCAACTTGAAACCATTTGAATGAATGCTTGGGGTATGGACGTGTAGCCATTCAATGGTAAAGAGAGTGTGGCCATACCTAGGGTGGGGACCAGGTGTTTGCAGGCAGGACTGTTCAGGCAGGATTGGCCAGTGCCTCCAGTGCTGGAAACAGTTCGCGTTCTTCAAAGCGCACATGTGCTACCAGCCGCCGAGCGAATTCCACCAGAGCAGTCAGTTCTCCCTTGTGCAGCCGGTGCATCAGGGTGCGCAGCACGGTGTGGTCGTCATTGAAGCGTGCGGCCAGCTGCGGCAGTGTGGCCAGCGTCGGAGCGAACTGCGCTTCTTCTTCAGCAAAGTGCTTTTCCAGTTCGGCCAAAAAGGCGGACGAGGGCTGCAGTGCGATGAGTTCGCTGTTTGCCGCACGCTGGATGCGCTTGGCCAGCACCAGTGCCGGATGGTGTTCGCGCGAAAAGTGAATCAGTGCTGGGCTGCGCTTCATGATGTGGCGTTTGCTTCTCCATAAACATGCAAATATTTTACATGTTTGCATGGCTCGTGCATAATCTGCACGCAAAATACATTTTTTATCAGGGAGGATGAAAATAACGCCGATGTGGTTGGCGCGATCAATGTCTTAGAGCGCGGACAGCGCTTGTTAGCCTGTGGAGAATTGGCGCAGTCAGGCCGTTCTGCGAAGCAGGAACCCGCCGAAGTGAGTCAGGCGCAAGCCTGAACGCCGTAGGAATCCCCTTCCTTTAGGGAGGGGAGGATGTCAA
>JAGWUY010000299.1 GCA_028868255.1 Alphaproteobacteria bacterium
TTGCTTTATTTCTCATTCTCTCGTCACCTGAAATGCAAAGCATTTTTCTGGATCGGTTTACACTGGTCAAGAACTACGACTCTGGAGAGCGCGGTCGATTTGGCAACCAACTCAATTCCATTCCAATGCTTTTGCAATTGCCATTGGGCTTTGGCCCTTTACAATTTGGTCATATTTTCCGCGAAGCCCCGCACAATACATTCCTCAACGCCTTTGCATCTTATGGCTGGTTGGGAGGGATTTCATATATCGCGCTTGTGGGTTGCAACCTCTATATTGGGCTTTGGACATTGTTTACACGTTCACCCTTTCGAAATGCAGCCATTCTTGTTTTTGCCTGCCTCGCGCAGGTAACATTCCAAGGCGTGCAAATTGATACTGAACACTGGCGGCACTTCTACTGGATGCTTGGCATGATGTGGGGCCTATTTGCAGCTACTGTGACTTATGTGAATACCCCAGAGCAAGAACCAGAAGACTCACAAATTCCTAAATCATCTTATGAGATTTTGGATCCAGCATGATGGCGGTTTCGCGCTTCAAGTTGCTCCTCGGCAATCGCTTGCTGAGTACGGGCTTGATTTCCCTTGTCATCAAGGTGGCTGGTGCTGGTCTCAGCTACCTTATGTTTGTTGCCTTTGCCCGGATGCTTTCAGCGGAAGACTATGGCGTTTTTGCTTTCTCTTTTAATCTAGCCATTGTGATTTCCGCCTTTGCTGGCTTTGGCTATTCCACCGCAATCCTGCGCTACTGGCCCCAATATATGGCCCAAGGTCGCCCTGAATATGCCAAAGGCGTGATCCGCATGGGCAGTATGCTGAGCTTTGCTGGTGTGGCCATTATTCTACTGGCGAGCCTTGTGATAGATCAGGTTACAGGAGCGCGATTACAAAAGCATTTTCTCGGCGTTGCCATTTTGGCTTCGACGTTCTGCTTCGGTGATTTTGCGGCTGGTGTGTTGCGGGCGCAGCATTCTGTCGTTGGTTCTATGCTGCCACGCGATGTGCTGTGGCGCATTCTGGCACCGCTGGCGGCAGCGACTTTAATATGGCTCGGCTATGGCTTGAACAGCGCAAATGCAATCTATGTGAGCGCTGCTATGCTTGGTGTATTGTTGCTGGGCCAGATACTCTTGATCTTCCGCAGCACCGCGCGCCTTGCCGGGCCTGCGGAGGCTGTTTCTGATTGGGCCGGCACACGCGATAGCTTATTGCCACTCTGGGGCGCTGGCATTGTGTTTGCCATGATCCAGCAGATGGATGTCGTGGTGGTGGGCTATCTGATGAATGGGGCTGAGACCGGCGCCTATTTCGCCGCACAAAAAACCGCCACCCTGCTCAGCCTCGTATTGATCGCAGGCGGATTGGTGACAGCGCCCATCATGGCTTCGCTGTATGAAAAGCGCGATCACGCTGCCTTACAGAAACTGTGCAAGGAACTGGTGCTGGCCATAGCGGTGGTCACATTTCTCGGCTTTGTGTTTTTGGTCTTTGCGGGCAATCTATTGCTAAGTTTTTTCAACCCTAGTTTTACTTCGGCCTATGGCATTCTGCTCATTTTGGCTTTTGGCTGTATGATTGATGCAGTTTCGGGGCCCACGGCTTATTTGATGCAGATGACTTCTTATGAGAAGGCCTATCTCAAAATCATGGTGATTTGCTATTTGTTAGTGATTGCGTTGCAATTTGCGCTCATTCCGCGCTATGGCGGGATCGGGGCAGCGCTGGCGTCCGCCAGTGGAACGGTGATTTGGAACCTGTGGTCAATTGCGCTTTTGCGTACAAAAGCCGCTTTGGACCCTTCCATTCTAGGATTAGTCTGGCCTGCTAAACGTAAGGGATCATAATGGCCGACCCACAAATTGCTGTATTGATGCCAATCTACAATCCGGTTGATGGCCTCAAGGACTGTCTGGACAGTTTGCGCGCGCAGACGGTGCCGTTTCGCTTGTTCCTAGTAGATGATGGCAGCAAGACGCGGCCTGATTATGCGCTGCTGACACAAGGCATTGATTGCCGCATCATCATTCTGCCGAAAAACCTCGGCATTACAGGTGCCATGAATGCCGGACTTGCTGAAATCCTCAAAGGGGACTTCACCTATGTTTCTCGGTGGGATTACCCTGATCTCTCTGACCCCACCCGTTTTGCCAAGCAGGTTGCGTTCCTCGATGCCCACTTGGATTATTGCATGGTGGGCTGCGCCACGGATTATTTCTATGCGCAAACGGGCCTCACAGTGCCCGCTAAAAATCCCGAGAGTTATGAGGCCTGCGTAAAGGCCATGCGCTACAATGCGCCGCTCACGCATGGGGCCATCATGTTCCGCAGCAGCTTCTGGCGTGAACTTGGTCAGTACACGGATCAATATCCGGCTGCTGAAGATTATGCGATGGAATGCTATGCTTATTCCAAAGGTTACAAATTCGGCAATCTGCCTGAGACACTTTACACGACAATTGAAATTCAGCAGTCCATTTCAGTTGTGTCGCGCGCCAAACAACTGAAAAGCCGCCTGCGTTTGCAGTGGCGCTATTTCGATTGGCTTTCAGTTCACAGCTATCTTGGCATGTTGCGCACGCTGCTGCTGCGCTATGGGCCGGTGACATTGCTAAGGCAAATTAAAAGCAAGCTTGGGTGAGGCTGCTTGAAGAGTGGTCGGAGCGACAGGATTCGAACCTGCGACCCCTAGTCCCCCAGACTAGTGCGCTACC
>JAGWUY010000300.1 GCA_028868255.1 Alphaproteobacteria bacterium
GAAGGCGAGCAGGGCGATGACTGACAGAAGTGGTGCCGCATAAGATAGCGCGCCCAGAACCATGATATCGCCATGCTTGCAGCCCCAATCCCAAACATAAAAACCAAGGCCCAGAGGCACGGTGCCCAAAGCGACTATTGCCAGTACCTGACTTGTGGTTTGCGGCCAGACGGTTTGCTCCAAACCTATGTGCAACAGAAATGCCACAGCTGACGTGATGAGGCAGTAGCCAGCCACAATATCCACCGGCACATTGCCGAAGCGGCGTGACAGCACAGAATAACCCGCCCAGATAAAGGCGCAGCAGAGTGCAATGATGTGCCCGGATTTGATGCCTCCAGCCAACCCCACGGAGCCGCCTTTGGTGATGACGGCAATGGCGCCAATCAAACCCAGTGCCACGCCCACAAGATGGTGCGTCCGCAATTGTTCACCCGGTAACAGTGCCGCAAAAACAACGATCAGCAGCGGCCAGAGATAGGCGATTAAACTGACCTCCACGGGTGGGGCGGATTGGATGGCGAAGAAGTAGGCGCAATGATAAATGCTCAGGCCTGCAACGCCCAAAGCCCAGACTTGCCACGGTTGCTTGAGAGCCTTGAATGCACCAGGGCGAAAAAGCCATGTAGAAACGCCGACCAACCCACCGAGCAAAAAGGTCATCGCCGCCAACTGGAATGGTGGAATGGGGCCGGCCAGCGTGGAGAACAACGCCAGCAGCGCCCAGGTGAGGATGGCGATAAAGCCGATCAATGTGGACAAGGTTTTGGACATGGTTTTGCTTGGCATGGTGTGCCCAATTGAGCAAGCAAAAGTGATCCAAAAGGTTGGGGTAGCCATATAATACAAATGGCACACTATATCATTGTTGGAACCGCAGGTATCGGCGGGGCGTTGGCGGCAAAGCTAAGGGCTTCCGGACACGATCTTTTTTTGATCAACCGTACGCGTGAGCATGTGGAAGATTTGGCGCGCGATCTTGACGTGCGGTTTTCCATTGCTGATGTAATGGTGCCCGAACAACTCAAAGTGGCTATTGGCTTGGCTGGGCCGATTGTAGACGGCTTGGCTTACTGTGTTGGCACGATCAATCTGAAGCCGTTGATGCGCATAACCGCAGATGATGTGAGGCGGGACTTTGAAATCAATTCTGTGGGTGCCTTCACTGCCGTTCAGGCGGCAGTTCCAGCATTGAAAGCAAGCATCCAGACAACTGCATCGGTGTTATTGTTTTCAACAGTTGCCGTGCAGCAGGGCTTTGCAGGCCATGTAAGCGTAGCAATGGCGAAAGGCGCAGTCGAGGGGTTAACGCGCGCACTGGCAGCTGAATTGGCACCCAAAATCCGCGTCAATGCCTTGGCCCCCTCGCTAACGCAGACGCCTTTGTCCGAGCCGTTGACGCGTAATCCCACAACTGCACAAGCTTTGGCAGCCCTGCACCCGTTGCAGCGTTTGGGAAACGCAATTGATGTGGCCGGGCTGGCTGCTTTTATGTTGGGGAACGATGCAGACTGGATCACAGGGCAGGTGATCAGTGTTGATGGTGGACGGGGCGCATTGCGTAGCAAAGCGTGATTTAGCCTATGACCAAAAAACAGCTTTCCTCAAAAATTTGCGTCATTTGTGGGCGGCCCTTTCGTTGGCGCAAGAAGTGGGAAAGAGTTTGGAGCGAGGTCAAATATTGCTCTGACAAGTGCCGTGGCTTGAAAAGTAATCAGAAAAGTTCCAGATAACTCAATAAGAGGGTTTTCATGGAAGTTGGAATTTATACATTTGCTGATGTGCCTGCGGGCCAGCCAGAATGGGCGGGGCAGCGCTTGCGTAACCTTGTTGAAGAAATGAAGCTTGCGGACGAGGTGGGCTTGGATGTGTTCGCTGTGGGTGAGCACCACCGGGCAGACTATGCCGTATCTTCGCCGGCTGTGGCGCTGGCGGCTGGCGCAGCGGTGACGAAGCGGATCAAACTTTCAAGCGCGGTTACTGTTCTCAGTTCGGATGACCCTGTGCGGGTGTTCCAACAATTTGCGACGGTTGACGGGCTTTCGAATGGCCGAGCTGAAATCATGGCGGGGCGGGGCAGCTTTATTGAGTCTTATCCGCTGTTTGGTTACGATCTCGAAGATTATGATTTGTTGTTTGCAGAAAAGCTGGAACTGCTTTTAAGGTTGCGTGATGGCAACCCGGTGACCTGGAACGGCCAGACCCGTGCTCCCCTGGTGAATGCGCAGATTTACCCACTGCCTGAGCGGAAAAAAATGCCGATCTGGATTGCGGTGGGTGGCACACCACAATCAGTTGTACGCGCCGCTGCTTTGGATTTGCCGATGGCACTGGCTATTATTGGGGGTGACCCGAGCCGCTTTGCACCATTTTTTCAACTCTACCGAGAGAACTATGAGAAATTTGGCAAGGACCCAAAACTGGCGCAACTGAGCCTGAACATGCATGGTTTTGTTTCGACCACCACGGCAGCAGCGAAGGATATTTACTCGGCGGCGCATTTGGAGGTGATGAACCGCATTGGTGCGGAACGGGGCTGGGGACCGCAAGGGCGGGTGCAGTTTGAAGCCTCAGCCGGGCCCAATGGCAATCTGATCGTGGGTGACCCTGAACATGTGGCCAAGCGCATCTTGGAACTGCACCAGATTTTTGGCAATCAGCGCATTCTCATTCAAATGGCCATTGGCACTGTGCCGCACCATGAACAG
>JAGWUY010000301.1 GCA_028868255.1 Alphaproteobacteria bacterium
TGGCCGCAGTGCTGATGCCCATAATGCCGTAATTGAAGATAGTCTTCCGTTGGTGACGCCGACATCTGCTCTGGCCACAAAAGGTTCGCTGCTGCCAGAGGGTGAAAGTTTCGCACTTTTGAACCTCAATACCTTGCGCAGCCAGACTGTGATGATTGAAGCTAAAGGCGACTTGCAGGAAATTTCGGTGATTGAACCCGTTCCCGCCCCCATTCCAAAGCCAAAGCCCAAGCCTTTGAAGATTGCCAACATCGAGAAAGGCATTAAGATCACACCTGCTTCGATAGATTTGAAGCATCCGGATGAGCCTGCTCCTGCTGTGAAGCGCCTCGTCGTTGCGCCGATTGAGCCTAGAGTTCAAAAGTCACTCACGCTTGACAAGGCTACCACCAAAAAAGTTGTAGCGCAGCGTCGTGTTCGTCTCGCTGAGGAAAACTGCCTTGCTCGCGCCGTTTATTTTGAAGCCCGCTCTGAGTCAGATCTCGGCCAGCTTGCCGTCGCCAAAGTTGTTTTGAATCGTGTGAAGTCGCCTGATTATCCAAAAACGATTTGCGGTGTGGTCTATCAAGGGTCAGGAACGCGCAATTCCTGCCAATTCTCGTTTGCGTGTGACGGCCTTCCCGATGATGTGAAAAGCCCTGAAGCTTGGGCTCGCGCCAAATCTATCGCACAGCGCGCCATCGCGGGCGATCCTGCAATTGCGATGATGGGCAACGCCACAAACTATCATGCTGATTATGTGAAGCCCAAATGGGCTAAAACCATGCGCCGCCTGGCCCGCATCGGCCACCACATTTTCTACGCTGGCGGTTGATTTTTCAAACCCGCAAAACAAACGGCTTGCCTTCAAATGCGTTGGCACCACGCCCTATCGCTTCCACCGCTTTTAGCATGCGCCCTTCGCGGCCGAGCACCTTGTCGACCTCATAGGTGATCATGCGGTTGGGCGTGGCCGAAGGTGAGGCTTCGCGCAGTTCCCATGCCAAATCTATTTCACTTGCCTCAGGGCGCAACACGCACAGCGCCGTAAAGGCGCTGGCTGTTGACCTGCTAATGCCTGCCCAGCAATGAATGAGCAATGGGGCTTTTTGGTCCCACGCCCTGATGAATTTGACCAGCCGCACTGCGTCCGCCGCCTGTGGCGCGACAAGACCATGGGTTTCATCATTGATGTCATTGAAGGTGAGGCGCAGGTGGTTTGGCTTTTCAATGCCAGTGTAAGTGGGGTGCTGCATGTCGGGACTCAGAATACCGATCACTGACTTTGCACTGTAAAGGGTGATTTGCTCTTGGGCAGCGCTCAGGCCGCAGCAGATAATCATTTTGGCCCTGCCAATTGTTGAAACACCACCAGATATTGCGCCGCCGCATCATTGGTTGGCAGGGTTTCCAGCGCATAGAATTTCGTATCGCTGGTGAGACCACGTGGCCGCCCGAAAAACTTCTCTGCCTCTGGGATTGCAAACCCCGCCAACTGTGTGGCCTCCAGATAGGCCGCCATTTTATCCGCCTTTTTAATCAGCGCTTCGGTTTCTTCGCTAGCCTTTGGTGGCAGACCGAAACGCATGTGGATGGCCGCCATCAAGCGATGTTCAAAAGCCTTATAGTCCACGCCCAGCGCGGCCTTGAAGGGCGAGATCATGTCGCCGATCACATATTCCGGCGCATCATGCAGCAGGGCGCAGAGGCGCAGCGCCTTGCCCGCATCCGGGTTGAGCAGTGCGAAAATCTGCTCCACCAACACGCAGTGCTGCGCCACTGAAAAGGCATGATCGCCTTTGGTTTGGCCATTCCAGCGCGCCACACGGGCGAGGCCATGGGCGATGTCTTCAATCTCAATATCCAGTGGCGATGGATCGAGCAGATCAAGCCGCCTGCCCGATAACATGCGCTGCCAGGCGCGTGGTGGTGCATCCGCCATTTAACGCGCCAATTTTTTCACCGCCTCATGGCGGTGGCAATCGACCATGTGGTCATTGAAAAACCCGGTGGCCTGCATGAAGGCATAGACAATCGTAGGCCCCACAAATTTGAAGCCGCGCTGTTTCAAATCCTTCGAGATCTTTTCGGCCAGCGGCGTTTTGGCGGGAACTTGACCCATGGAAGTGAAGTGGTTGTCAATCGGCTTGCCATCCACAAAGTTCCACAGATAGTTGGAAAAATCATCGATCTGCAAATAGGCTCTGGCACTTTCAACCGTGCCTTCAATTTTCAAGCGGTTGCGCACAATGCCTGCATCTTGCATCAGCGCGTCTTTTTTGGCTTGGCTATAGGTCACAATTTTTTCAGGCACAAAACCATCAAAGGCAGCGCGGAAATTTTCCCGCTTGCGCAAAATGGTGATCCAGCTCAGGCCGGCCTGAAAGCCATCCAAAACCAGCTTTTCAAACAGCGCGCGCGAGTCATATTCCGGCACGCCCCAATCGGTGTCGTGGTAATGTACATAGAGCGGGTCGGTGCCACACCAGTGGCAACGGCAAATGCCGTCTTCATGTTTCACTGCCGTCATTGCGCTGCCTCCGGAATGGTCACGTCATATTTGATCCATTCGGGCTTTTGCACTTTGAGTTTCGCGCCGTTGGAGGTGAGCGGCGCTGCGGCTTCGGCCAAGCGGTCAAGGCGGATCAAGGCGAGCGCGATCTGGCCTGCGGT
>JAGWUY010000041.1 GCA_028868255.1 Alphaproteobacteria bacterium
CTCCACTTTGGGCGTTGGCAAATGCCGCTATGGCCTGATGCTGCGTGAAGATGGCATTGTGTTTGATGATGGCACCACAGCCCGCATGGGCGAAAATGAATATGTAATGACCACCACAACGGCCAATGCGGTGACTGTGTTCCGCCATCTCGAATTTGTGCGCCAATGTCTATACCCTGATATGGATGTTCAATTGATCTCCACCACAGAAGCTTGGGCGCAATATTCAGTGGCCGGCCCAAACGCGCGAAAGCTGCTGTCCAAGATCGTGGATCAGGATATTTCGGATGTGAACTTCCCTTACATGGCGGCGGGAAACATTACCGTGTGCGGTGGCCTGCGTGCGCGCTTGTTCCGCATCAGCTTCTCTGGTGAATTGGCCTATGAAATTGCCGTACCCACACGCTATGGCGATGCGCTGATCCGCAAACTGCTTGAGGCTGGAGAGGAATTTGCTGCTGTTGTTTACGGCACAGAAGCGCTGGGCGTGATGCGCGTTGAAAAAGGCCATGTGGCCGGAAATGAGTTGAACGGCACATCAACAGCATTGAACATGGGACTTGGTAAAATGCTATCCAACAAGAAAGATGCCATCGGCATGGTGCTGGCTCACCGCGAAGGTTTAACCGACCCCAAGGGCTATCGCTTGGTCGGTGTGAAACCTGTGGACCCCGCCAGCAAGTTAACCGCAGGCAGCCACTTTGTGGCATTGGGCGAACAGCCGGTCATTGCCAATGATGGCGGCTGGCTGACTTCGATGGTCTATTCCCCTCATGCGGGCAGCCATATTGCACTGGGCTATTTGAAGGGTGGTGACAAGAAATTGGGTGAACGCATGCGCGCGGTAAACCTGCTGAACAACACCGATATTGAAATCGAAATTGTCAGCCCTCACTTCATCGACCCAGAGGGAGAACGTCTGCGTGGCTAAGCCGAGTTCAAAATTTCTCGCTGCGCAAACTGCCTTGGGTGAAGCGGTGGCTCAATCATGGACAATTGGGGATTATTCAATTGCAGAGCGGTTTGACATCGCGCTCGCTTCGCTTGCCACGCGGCGCGGGCGCGAGAAGGACGTAACAAAAACCGCAAGTGCGCTCAAGCTGCCACTGCCAAGCCCGAGTCAGTCAAGTCAAGGCGCGACTTATGGCGCGTTCTGGCTTTCGCCGCAACAATGGATGGTAGAAGCGCCCTTTGCCAGCCACGAGGACATTGCCACCATCTTGAAGTCCCGTTTCGGTGAGGCAGCTTCGATCACCGACCAGACGGATTCTTGGGTGCGTTTTGATGTTTCAGGTTCAGCACTTGAAAAGCTGTTTGAGCGGTTGAGTTGTGCTGATCTGGCAATGGCTGAGCCAGGCTTTGCCACGCGAACGGTGATTGAGCATTTGGGCTGCTATCTCGTCAAGCGTGCGCTAAACTTGATAACGGTTTATGGCCCACGCTCATCCGCGCGCAGCCTGTTGCACGCATTGGAAACAGCGGCACGATCGATCATTTGACGCTCTTGCAAGTTGCAATGTTTCCCTTTAGTAAATTTGATAGGGAAAAACTTGCACATGACGAATGACAGTGACGAAATTGAAATTCCGCGCGGCAAGCCAGCTTTTGACCAAGACCCGCACCGCGTACGCGAAATATCAGAGCGCAATTTGGAAGCAGCCATTGGTCGCGAAGTGCGCAATTTCCGCAGGCTTCAAGGTATGACTGTGGCAGACCTTTCTGTCGTAACAGGTTTGTCTATTGGCATGTTGTCAAAAATTGAAAATGGCAACACCTCGCCATCTCTCACGACGCTTCAGGTTTTGAGCCACGCCTTCTCGGTACCTGTCACGGCTTTTTTCAAAAGCTATGAAGAACGGCGCGAGGCCGTGCATGTGAAGGCAGGCGACCATATTGAAATTGAACGTCGCGGCACCCGCGCCGGCCACCAATATCATCTGCTGGGCCATGTTGGTTCAAACTCGTCTGGAGTGGTGGTTGAGCCCTATATCATCACCTTGACAACTGAAAGTGACGTGTTTCCCACTTTTCAACATGAAGGGCTAGAATTGCTTTACATGCTGGAAGGCGAAGTTGATTATCGGCATGGCGATAATGTGTATCCGTTGAAGCCGGGCGATAGCCTGTTCTTTGATGCGGATGCGCCACACGGGCCGGAAAATTTGGTGAAACTGCCTGCACGCTATTTGTCAGTTATTTCGTATCCCCAACGCTAGGGGCTTGGTGCTGCCAAACAGCATCACGAATGCGCGCAACCTTATATGCGTCCATGATGGCCATGGCCCACACAAAAAGCCCGCCCGCATATTTGCCCGCGAACGACACATCTGGGGCAGCAGTTTTCAACGTGAATGCCCCAAGCAGCACGATGAAGAATACGAAAACAAAACCGCGCAAGGGTTGCTTGTTGATTACTTGCCCGACACCAGGCAAAATGATGGCCGTGGCCAAAACCAGATAAGGTGATAGAGGTTTGAGCATCATCGGTCTGGCCCTTGTTGAGACATAACATCGTGGCGGATTGCGAGAATGGCGTCTAGCATCGATTGCAAACGCGCTGCTGCAAGCGGTTTGCGCCCCACTTCTGCATCACGGAACAAAAGGTATTGTCCACGTTCCGCTTCCTCACCCAAGATGACAATGCGAATGCCCTTGGGTGAGATCAAAACCTCCTTGATGCGCACATCGTCAAACAAGTTGGCATGGCGCTCAAGCAGCACAAGAGGAATGATGTTTGCCGCATCATCGCTGCGCACGCCCGTTCCCTCCGGCAAAAAGTCAGGGCAAGACAAACTATGGTGCAGGGTGGCATAGTTTGAAAATGACTCTTGACCCGTGGCCCGCGTCATAACATCAAGTGTTGCCTTCACCGGCAGGGCCTCAGGCAGGCTGATCATCACCCACAGAACAGGCAGTTTGCGATATGTCAAGCTGTCTTGCACCGCTCGCAAATCAAATGCATGTCCATCACGTTGGGCTGTAAGTCGCGGAAAGCCAGATGGTTCCAACCGAAGCATCACATGCTCAAACATCGGCGTCACTGCGTTAAAATATCGGGCGCGGGCAGCACTCCTTTTTCGCAATGCGCGCAATTGCGCAATACCACTGGCAAGCAGAACAAGTGCGAAGCCGATAAAAACAAATTGGGTCATGTGTTCCTAGCGATGAAAAGGCCCGCCGATATTTTGGGCGGGCCTCGCTTGTGGTGGTGAATACGCGCTAATCAATAACCTTTAGGTTTCGGCCATGGCATGGTGAACTGCGCCCCACGATTGACGAAGCGATAGCGCCAGAAGTGGAACCACAGTGACACCACGATATAGAACCCAATCATCGCCACCAGCTGCGTGCCATAGCCCAGGAACACCGCAAAGAAAGTGATGGCACACAGAGCCAACAACGTATAGGCGGGCAGCGGATGGAAGGGGTGTTCATAGCCGCGCTTGATCGAGTCCAACGGCCACTTTTTGCGGAACATAATAATATTAAGCGGCATGAACGTATATTCCAACAAGCCGGATAGGATCGAGAAGGTGATCACCTGATCCAACGGTGCGCCCAGTGCAAAAATAAGCGCAATGGGAACTAAGAACACAATGGCGCGATAAGGCGTGCGATATTTGGGATGCACGGCACCAAACCAGCCGGGCAGATATTTGTCACGCCCCATGGCAAACCACGCGCGGCTGGCATCATTGATGCAACCATTTGCAGAAGCCAGCGTGGCAAACAAAGTGCCGAAGCCCAACAGCCAAATCAGGGCGTTGGAACCTGACAAGCGTGCCGTATCAAACAACGGCGCGACTGAACCATTCACGCCGTCACCCAAAAACTCCCAAGGCAAGACACCTGTGCTGACATACCAGGTCAGCGTAGCCGCAATCAGCAGCGTCATAATGCCAGCCAGCGTGCCAAAAGGCAGCGCGCGGGCAGGGGAACGAACCTCTTCAGCGGCCTGCGTTGTGCCTTCAATCCCGAGATAATACCACAGGCCGAAATGCATGGCGGCGAGAACACCGATCCAGCCATAGGGCAAAGATGCTGCACCTTCCATCAATGAAGCGTGCTGCATGATACCACCACCAAAAACACCAGAAGTGCCAAGGAACAAGACGATGATGGCAATAAAGGCGATGGCGGTGATCACCAAGTTGAAAGTCAGCGTTGCGAGAACACCACGATAATTCAACCAGGCGAGGAACATGATGCACATGATAATGAAGGGCCGCTGATCAAGCGCACCTTGGAACCCGTTCATGGTGGCAACCACCGAGAACAGATAGCCCGCAGTAATGGCATTGGCGGCTTCCAGCATTGTATAGGCAAACACCAGATAAAGCCCCACATTGAAGGCCATCAGCGGCCCCACAATGTGCTTGGCTTGGGTATATTGCCCACCAGCTGCAGCCACCGTTGAAGTGACCTCGCTGTCAATCATGGCAACACAGGTGTAGAGTATGCCTGCAAACCAGCAGGCAATTAAAGCGGCATAGGCGCCGCCTTTGCCCACGGCAAAATTCCAGCCCATATATTCGCCCACGAGAACGATGCCCACACCCAGCGCCCAAACATGGGCAGGCCCAAGAACACGCAGCAGCCCAACATTTGTGCCATGCGGCCCCATGCCATCAATCTTGGAGGAGGTGATGTCAAAATTTGTCATAGTACCACCTCAGTTCTTGTGCTGTTCAGTCATGGCTTCCAACTCGCCTTCGCGAGAGGAAGTCAAGACCTCTTCAGAATAGGTGCTGTCGGTCTTGATCCAATCCACCACCATAAGGATGCCAAAAAGGGCAGATAGTGCCCAAGCGCCGTATTCAACATAGTTCCAAGTTTGCATATGAGGCCCCTTATTTCTTGCTGAATTTTTCCGCGATCACGTCGCGGTATTCCGCTTCAGAGAAACGCAACATGAGAACGTAGTAAACAATGATCACAGCAATCATCACCAAAAGGCTGATGGTGGTAAAGCTGTAGTCAAAACGGGCCAAGATCAGGTCATGCGCGGTAGCAGGCGTATAGCCTAAAGCCTCATACTGTTTTGCTTCAGTCGAATTTTGGCCCAGCTTTTCCCATGTCGGGTTGGCAACAGGGGCAGGCACAGACTTTGAAGAGCCTGCCATGCCCATCCACAGCGGAACAAACAATGCCCCTACTGTGAGTGCCACCAGAACGAGCACGTCAAACAACTGGCTCAGAAGGCTTTGTTTGGGGGGTGTATAATGTGTCATGTCTCAACTCCTCTTCTTGGCTTCATCGAGGAATTTGATGTCGAGTCCATACATAAAATCACGATCTTCACGGTAATGGCGCAGCATGGCCAAAATTGCCGCTGTGTTAAACAACAGCACAATTGCCCCGCCAATCAACAGCAAAATGCGCGCCGCACCATTGGGCGCCAAATTCCAAGTTGCAATCGCCACAAAGATCATGGCCACCCAAAGGCCAATCACAAAGGCCCAAGCGACCATCACATCGCGCTTATGCATCGCCTCAATCCGTTGATTTAGGTCTGACACCTTTTTCCTCCTGCTAGCCCATTTTATGTCGGAATGCAGCGGGGGCCTTGCCGCCATTATTCTATCCGGCAACTTTATTTTCCTCGAGGAAACCTCAAACTGCGGCATATTGTCAAGAGGGTTAACGAAATGCAGCGGCGGATTTGCACAGAAAATCTATCCGGTAAGTAAAAAATGTTTATTGACAGTTGAAGTGGTGCGCCTCCAATATTGACCGCAAACCGCTTTAACTGAAGGAGACACAACCATGTGTGGCATCGTTGGATTATTCCTGAAAGATCCCAAGCTAGAGCCTAAATTGGGGGCCATGTTGACCGACATGCTGACCACAATGACAGACCGTGGGCCCGACTCAGCAGGCATCGCCATTTATGTGCGCCCGCAAAAAGGCCGCGCCAAAATCACCCTCCAATCCAGCCAGCCAGATATTGATTTCAAAGACATCGCCAAGCTGATGACCAAGGCTATGGGCGGCAAGGTTTCGGCCGAAATCAAGAATACGCATGTGGTGCTGGACGTGCCTGCCAAAAAACTGGATGAAGCACGTGAAGCTATTACTGCCTTGCGCCCTGGCGTGAAGGTGATGAGCGCTGGCGAAAGCATTGAGATTTTCAAAGAAGTGGGCTTGCCAAAAGACGTGGCGGCGCGTTTTGGTGTGTCCAAAATGGCGGGCACCCATGGCATTGGCCACACCCGCATGGCCACAGAATCCGCCGTCACCACCATGGGTGCGCACCCATTCTCCACTGGGGCTGATCAATGCTTGGTTCACAATGGCTCGCTCTCTAACCACAATTCGGTGCGGCGAGATTTGAAACGCGCAGGCATGACATTTGAAACAGAGAATGACACGGAGGTAGCCGCCGCCTTTATCAGCCACAAGCTGCAAGAAGGTGAAAAACTTGGTTCCGCCATGGAAGCCACACTGACCGATTTGGACGGATTTTTCACCTTTGTGGTGGGCACGCATAATGGCTTTGGCGTGGTGCGTGATCCCATTGCCTGCAAACCAGCGGTGATGGCCGAGACTGATCAATATGTGGCCTTTGGGTCTGAATATCGCGCGCTCGTCAACCTGCCGGGTATTGACAAAGCCCGCGTATGGGAACCTGAGCCTGCGACAGTTTATTTTTGGGAACGATAGAAATGCAAACATTTGATTTGAGCGCGCAAGGATTGCGGGCCTTGAATTCATCACTCCATGCTCTTCGCGGGCAAACCACGAATATGACCAGCTGGGAAATCATAAATCCGCGTGGTGCCCATGCCATTGCGGCAGGCGTTGATGCGCCGGTTGAAATCACTGTGCGCGGCTCAACAGGCTATTACTGTGCTGGCATGAACAAGCAAGCCACCATTCGCATTGCAGGCAGCGCTGGCCCGGGCGTGGCTGAAAACATGATGTCTGGCACTGTGATTATTGATGGCGATGCCAGCCAATATGCCGGTGCCACCGGGCGCGGCGGCCTGCTGGTGATCAAAGGCAACGCCTCATCCCGCTGCGGTATTTCCATGAAGGGCATTGATATTGTGGTTCATGGCAATATCGGCCACATGTCGGCCTTTATGGCACAATCAGGCAATCTGGTGGTGCTGGGTGATGCGGGCGAAGCCTTGGGCGACAGCTTATATGAAGCCCGGCTTTTTGTGCGCGGATCAGTCAAAACCTTGGGCACTGATTGCATCGAAAAAGAAATGCGCCCCGAACACTATGAGGCCTTGGAACAGCTGCTGCGACGCGGCGAGGCAGATGGCAAAGCCAAGCCAGAACAGTTCCGCCGTTATGGCTCGGCCCGCAAACTTTATACCTTTAACATCGACAATGCGTCGGCATACTGAGATCAAACATGAGTGATTTTCCCCGCACACCTCCGCGTTATTCCGCCACGTTCACGCCGGCTGTGAACGCTGAAATCCGCCGCGCTGCTGCCACAGGCATTTATGATATTCGCGGCGGCGGCACCAAGCGCCACCTGCCTCATTTCGATGATTTGCTGTTTCTCGGCGCTTCGATCAGCCGTTATCCGCTGGAAGGCTACCGCGAAAAATGTACCACAGATGTGTGGTTGGGCACGCGCCACGCCAAGAAGCCTATTCATTTGGATATTCCCGTGACCATTGCTGGCATGTCATTTGGGGCGCTGTCTGGCCCCGCCAAAGAGGCATTGGGGCGCGGTGCGTCAGCCGCAGGCACATCTACCACCACAGGCGATGGCGGCATGACTGAGGAAGAGCGCGGACATTCCAAAACCCTGGTCTATCAATATCTGCCTTCACGTTACGGCATGAACCCGGATGATTTGCGCCGCGCTGACGCCATTGAGGTGGTGGTGGGGCAGGGCGCAAAGCCCGGCGGCGGCGGCATGTTGCTGGGCCAGAAAATTTCTGATCGTGTGGCCAATATGCGCAACCTGCCCAAAGGCATTGATCAACGCTCGGCCTGCCGCCACCCGGATTGGACAGGCCCCGACGATCTTGAAATCAAGATTCTGGAACTGCGCGAGATCACCGATTGGGAAAAGCCAATCTATGTGAAAGTGGGCGGCGCACGCCCCTATTACGATACCGCTCTCGCCGTAAAAGCCGGTGCGGATGTTGTGGTGCTGGACGGCATGCAGGGCGGCACGGCAGCCACGCAAGATGTTTTCATTGAGCATGTGGGCATGCCCATCTTGGCCTGCATCCCTCTCGCTGTTAAGGCGCTTCAAGATTTGGGTATGCACCGCAAGGTGCAACTCATTGTCTCCGGCGGCATACGTTCTGGCGCAGATGTGGCCAAAGCCATGGCACTGGGTGCTGATGCTGTGGCCATCGGCACAGCAGCGCTCATCGCACTGGGCGATAATGACCCGCGTTGGGAAGAGGAATACAAAAAGCTGGGCACCACCGCTGATGCTTATGACGATTGGCACGAGGGCAAAGACCCTGCCGGCATCACCACCCAAGACCCAGAACTTTACAAGCGCTTCGACCCCGTTTTGGGGGGACGCCGCCTCAAGAATTATCTGAAGGTCATGACACTCGAAGCCCAAACCATTGCCCGCGCTTGTGGTAAGAACAGCCTGCACAATCTTGAACCGGAAGACCTGTGTTCACTCACCATTGAGGCTGCTGCGATGGCAGGCGTGCCACTGGCGGGAACCAGTTGGATTCCTGGCCGCGGCGGAAATTTCTAAGAGTAATCAAAATAGGGGATGAAACACATGGCAAGAAATCTTGCAAAATGGGCCAAGGAAAAAGGCGTCAAATATTTCATGATTTCCTACACCGATCTGTTCGGTGGCCAACGCGCCAAGCTTGTGCCCTCGCAGGCGATCAATGATATGGCCGCGGAAGGTGCCGGTTTCGCGGGCTTTGCGACTTGGCTTGATTTGACGCCAGCGCACCCCGATTTGATGGCCGTTCCTGATCCTGAATCCGCCATCCAACTGCCTTGGAAAAAAGATGTGGCGTGGGTTGCCGCCCGCGCCACCATGGAAGGCAAATTGGTCGATCAAGCCCCGCGCAATGTGTTGGAGCGCCTCGTTACCGAAGCCGCAAAAGATGGATTGCGCGTAAAGACCGGTGTTGAGCCGGAATTTTTTATTCTCACCGCCGATGGCAGCCAGATTTCAGACCCTTATGACAATGCCGAAAAGCCTTGCTACGACCAACAGGCGGTGATGCGCCGCTATGATGTGATTGCCGAAATCTGCGATCACATGTTGGAGCTGGGATGGGAGCCTTATCAGAACGACCACGAAGACGCCGTGGGCCAGTTTGAAATGAACTGGAAATATGATGACGCACTGCAAACCGCAGACAAGCATTCCTTCTTTAAGTTTATGACGAAATCCATCGCCGAAAAGCATGGCTTCCGGGCCTCCTTCATGCCCAAGCCGTTTAAAGGCCTCACAGGATCTGGCTGCCACGCGCATATTTCTGTTTGGTCGAAAGACGGCAAAACCAACGCCTTCGCAGACAAGAACAAGGAGCTTGGCCTATCAGACCGTGGCCGCAGCTTTTTGGGCGGCATTATGAAACATGCCTCGGCCCTAGCGGCCATCTGTAACCCCACGGTCAACAGCTACAAGCGCATCAATGCCCCCCGCACCACATCAGGCGCAACATGGGCCCCCAACACCGTGACTTGGACGGGCAATAACCGCACCCATATGGTCCGCGTGCCGGGCCCCGGCCGCTTTGAACTGCGCTTGCCCGATGGCGCGGCCAACCCCTATCTGCTGCAAGCTGTGATTATTGCAGCTGGCCTTGATGGGCTGCGCACCAATGCCGATCCGGGCCCCCGCTATGATATTGACATGTATCAGATGGGCCACACGGTGAAAGATGCACCAAAATTGCCGCTGAACCTGCTGGATGCACTGCGTGAATATGACAAGGACAAAACCTTGAAAGCGATGATGGGCGAAGAATTTTCAACCGCTTTCCTCAAACTCAAGCACAAGGAGTGGGATAGCTATGCCTCGCACTTCTCGCGCTGGGAAACCGAGAACACATTGGACATTTGATCGACCCACATGAACACGTCGGAAACACTGCGACTAGGCTTCTTAATGTTTCCGGGCTTCCCCATGGCATGTCTCACATCGGCCATAGAGCCTTTGCGTGCCGCCAATGAAATTTCAGGCGCTAAGATTTTTTCATGGAAGCTGGTCGCTGAATCGCTTGGCCCTGTGCGTTCATCTGCTGATGTACGATTTGAACCAGATGTTTCGCTCAGCCAGGTAGATGCGCTGCATCACCTTTATCTGATTGCGCCACCAAATGCAGCCTATGCCGATCCAAAGGGATCGCCCGCGCGTCTGCGTTGGCTGGAGCGCAAAGGCATGGTGCTGGGCGCATTCTCAGGTGGAATTTTTCCGCTGGCGCGAGCAGGGGTGATGGCCGGACACAAATGCTCGGTGCATTGGTGTTATGAGGCGGCGTTCAAAGCTGAGTTCCCAAAAGTAGAAGCAAGTGAGGTCGTTATCTTGCGCGAGAAGCAGCGCACAACAGCCTCAGGTGCGGGCGCCGTTTTTGATTTGATGCTGCATCTGATTGAAGAGCGTTTGGGCCGCGACTGCATGACCGAAGTGGCCTGTTGGTTTCAGCACCCCTTCATGCGCCACGAAGATGCCATCCAGAAAGTGCCGGTTCCGAAAAAAGCAGGCACGGCAGACCGTTTGCCACCCGCGATCCGCGAGGCTATTCGCTTGTTTGAAAATCATGTAGAAGACCCCTTGCGTATCCCTGATGTAGCCAGCGCGATTGATATGTCTGGCCGCCATTTTGAGCGCATGTTCAAGCGTGAGACGGGGCAAAGTCCTTTGCGATTTTACCGCCAGTTGCGCCTGACTAAGGCACGCCAACGTGTGCTTTATTCGGACGAACCATTACGTGAAATTGCACATTCCGTAGGGTATCTGAAATCAGGCCCCATGGCTCGCGACTATAAAGAACTTTTTGGCGTAAGCCCAAAAGATGAGCGCCGCCTCTTCATCGGCCTGCGCGATGTTGGGCAGGAGCAAGCTGAGGACATTTGAAACTTGACCTCATTTTGCCTTTGCGCGGAATTCGCGCTATGGCAACAGCATAGAGCGGATCACGAAAATGAATTTCATAAAACTCTGTGTGGCGGGCGTGGTTGCTATCTTGGTGCTGGCCAATGTGGCCTTTGCAGTATTGCCCGATGAGATGTTGAAAGACCCAAACCTTGAAGCGCGCGCCCGCGTCATCAGCCAGGATTTGCGCTGCCTCGTGTGCCAGAACCAATCGATTGATGATTCAAATGCGCCTCTCGCAAAAGACTTGCGCATCATCGTGCGCGAAAGATTGACAGCAGGTGATACCAACGAACAAGTATTCGCGTATGTTGTGGCGCGATATGGTAATTACGTGCTGCTGAAGCCGCCTCTGCAAACTGATACGCTGGTGCTGTGGCTCATGCCCTTTGCGCTTTTGATTGTAGCGCTGGGAACGGTGGCTTTCTATCTACGCAAGCGGCCGCAATTTGAATCGGAAGATGGCATCGAACCGGATGCAGAGATACCGCGACGTTAATGCATTCAGGCGGTCATCGGATACGCCACATAAGCAAAAGATTTTGAATCAGGCGACCAGCTGTTCACATTGATGGTACCTTGGCCGCCAAACAGGCGAGCAACGGTTTTGGCTTCATGCCAGAGGCCATCGCGCACAAGTTTCAGGTCAACCGGAAGGTCGGCCGGGTGGCCTTTGGTACCAGTGGGGAAAGCAAGATAGGCGGCAAGCTTGCCACTTGGTGCAAGATGAGGAAACCAATCCACAGTGGGTGCATAGGTCAATCGTTCTATGTCACCTCCCTCACGCCGCATGCGGGCAATCTGTGCCGTGCCGGAAAACATTTCAGTGTTGAAATAAATCCATTCACCGTCAGGGCTATATTCTGGGCCATCTGCAGGTGCGCCCGTTGCGGTGATTTGTGTCATGTTCGCACCATCAACTTCAATGGTGAAAATCTCAGCGGACTTCAAAACAAATCCAGGCGCGTTGGGGTTAAGCTGAATGCCAACGAAAGCAAGCTCGCGCCCATCCGGCGAAACACCGTGTAGAAAATGCAGCAAGTTCGACTTGCTTTTTGTGTTGGTAATTTGTGTGGCCTTACCGCCCGTCAAAGGCGCACGGTAAATCTGCCAGTCATCATATGTCGAAAGAAAAACATGCTTACCATCCGGATCGAGCACATGATCATTGTTAAAATCAGGCGTACCGGTGATCCTGATTTGCTCAAGCTCTGGTGCGTCAACAGGCAGGCGCCACAACGCACCATCGCCATTGAGAATAAGGTCGCGTCCATCCAGTGACCAGTTGGGCGCTTCCAGCAATATGCCACGGGTTTCGAATACCAACTTGCTTTCACTTGTATCCACACGGTGAATCCAAACCTGACAGGCTTGGCCAGGGCGCAGTGTTCTGGGTGGCATTCTGTCTCCTTTGAAATTACATGGGCTTGGCAAGTGTCATCTTGCGGTAGGCAGCGGGGCTGAGGCGAAACCGTTTTTCAAACGCTTCATAAAAACTTGAAATTGACCCAAAGCCACATTCAAATGCAATGCGCGACACTGAGGTATCAGTAGCGATCAGCATAGAACGCGCCATATCCAGTCGATTGCGCGTCAAGGCTTGTTTGATGGTCATGCCCATGGTGCGCTTGAACAGCGCCATGGCATAATTGGGGTGCAGGTCTACATGGTGGGCCACATCTGTGATGTCGATGGGGTCAAGCGCATTTTCGCCGATGAAGCGCGACATGTCTTCCACTTTCAGAGCCCGCTCATGGTCATGGTCGTGGTGCTGAGTGCGCGTGGGGATGGGTGCATCACCGCGCAGGTCTGCCCAACCGTCATGGTCCATGCGCCGCAAGCGCGCGGTCAGTTCGTCGCGCACCAATGGCTCCAAGCGCTCGATGCCGGAATTTAAGTCACGCCGCCAAGATGAAAAATTACCAAAATCATGTGCTTGAAATCCAAGGCTGCGCAAGAATGCACCAGAGAATATTTTCTGCCGAAGCGAATCGAGTGCTGATATTTCTAAAAAAGCAGACATTGGCACATAAAGAACCTCAAATTCAGTGCGTGGTGCGCAATCAACCACCTGGTGCGGAATCATGCCCCAGAACAAGCCGAGCTGCCCGGCCTCCAGCGCAATCTTTCGGCCATCAAACCAATAGATCATAGTGCCTTGATTGACGACATTGAATTCGATTTGGCTATGC
>JAGWUY010000302.1 GCA_028868255.1 Alphaproteobacteria bacterium
TTCATCGCCTCCTGCTTGAAAATTTCGCGCGTCAGGCGGATGCAAGCGCGGAATTCCGACCAATCATCCTCATGGCTCATATAGTTGAACAGAATTTTGGGCGCATCGGCAGGATTGTTATTTTTGATCCGCACATGCCCGCGTGACTTGGTGCGCATCGGCCCCACATGCACCTGCATGCCATCACCTGCAAATGCCGCAGTTCCATCATAACGCATGGCTGCGGGCAGGAAGTGATATTGAATATCGGGATATTCAATGCCCGCCTTGTGGCGAATAAAACCGCAGGATTCAAAATGATTGGTGGCCCCCAGCCCCGTGCCGAACAACAGCCACTGCGCACCGATCATCGCCTTGGAAAACAGGCCGAGATCACGGTTCAGCGAAACGGGCTGCAAGCACCTGAGCTGCATATACACTTCCAGATGGTCGTGCAGGTTTTCGCCCACACCAGCAAGCTCATGCACTTGACTAACACCTGCATCCTGCAATACTTGGCCCGGCCCAATGCCCGAAAGTTGCAGCAGCGCGGGTGAGTTGACTGTGGATGCCGCAACGATCACCTCGCGGTTGGCATGGGCCGTCAAGATCTCACCACCCACCTCATATTCTACGCCCACAGCCTTTTTGCCATCCAGCAAAATACGCCGTGCCCGTGCGCCCGTTTGCAGCTTCAGTTTGAAGTTGCGTTTGAGGGCTGGTTTCAAATAGGCATTGGCAGCTGACCAGCGCAAGCCATCATGCACGGTCATTTCAAATGCACCAAAGCCTTCTTGTTGATGCCCATTATAATCCATCGTGGCGGGATAACCCGCTTGCACGCCTGCATCAATAAAGGCCTGATAAAGTGGATTTTTCATGGGGCCACGCTTCACAAACATCGGCCCATCGGTTCCGCGCCAGCCTGCCTCGCCGCCTTCCACATTTTCCATGCGCTTGAAATAGGGCACCACATCAGCATAGCCCCACCCGTCTGCGCCCATATCGCGCCAGGTGTCAAAATCCTTCGCATGACCGCGCACAAACACCATGCCATTGATCGAGGATGAACCACCCATCACCTTGCCACGCGGCGTCACCAAACGGCGGTTGTTCAAATGCGGTTCAGGTTCAGATGCAAAACCCCAGTTATAGAGGTTCATGCTCATGGGGTATGACAAGGCAGATGGCATCTGAATCAGCGGCCCACGATCCGTGCCACCATATTCCAGCACCAGAACCGAATGCTTGCCATCATCTGACAAGCGCTTGGCCATCACTGATCCAGCAGAACCTGAGCCAACAATGATAAAGTCAAAATGTTCAGAATATGCCTTGGCCAATTTATTCACCCCTGTTCCGCAATTACTGAACCTGCCGCCGCAAAGCCACAGCGCAGTTTGCGACACTTGAACAGCATCTTGCGGCAAGGCCAGAAGCGCGGATTTAAAAAGCCAGTCTTGGCATCACTGCCCAACTCTGAGAAGATAGGCAATTGAGGATATTTGAGAATGACCAACTTGCTCGCGGGCCACGAGCCCCACCCTGCCGAACTTATCAACCCAAATGGCAACTCCCCCTTTGTGCTGATCTGCGAGCACGCCTCCAATGTGATGCCGCTAAATCTGGGCACACTCGGGCTTGCTGCAGAAGATTTGAACCGCCACATTGCCTATGACATCGGGGCTGCTGGAACCGCCAAGCTCTTGGCGCGGCTTCTGGATGCACCTTTGATCATGCAGCGTTATTCCAGGCTGGCCTATGATTGCAACCGCCCGCCAGAAAGCCCCGGCGCCATGCCAGAGCTGAGTGAAATCTACGACATTCCCGGCAACAAAAATCTTGTTCCTGCGGCCAAACTCGCCCGCATCACTGAAATCTACCGCCCCTTCCAAAATGCCATTGCCCAACTTCTGGATGAGCGTGCTGCACGAGGCACACGCGCCATTCCCATTTCCATTCACTCCTTCACCAAACACTATAAGGGCAAAGACCGCGCGGTGGAGCTGGGCCTGCTGTTTGACCGTGATGCATGGCTGGCCAATCAATTGGTGAAAAGCTTTCCCGATATCAATGTGCAACTGAACGAGCCTTACGGCCCCAAAGATGGTGTAATGCACCTGATGAATTTGCATGCGGCCCCGCGCGGGTTGCAACACTTGATGATTGAAATCCGCAATGATCTCATTGAAAGTGAACGCGGACAACAACAATGGGCTCAACGCCTATCAGTGCCGCTGATGAAAGCGGCCGCAAAGGGAGAAAAACTATGAGCAACGGCAAGTTGACGCTGGATGAATTGCGCGCGGAAGTAAAGGCAGGAGCGATTGATACGGTCGTAGTCGCTTTCACCGACATGCAAGGCCGCCTGACGGGCAAGCGCTTCCATGCCCAATTTTTCGTAGACGGTGGCTATGAAGAAACCCACGCCTGCAATTATTTGCTGGGCGTCGACATCGAAATGGAGCCCGTGCCGGGCTACAAAGCCACATCATGGGAAAAGGGTTACGGCGACTTTGTGCTAAAGCCTGATCTCTCCACCATTCGCCGCACGCCGTGGCTGCCCGGCACGGCGTTGGTGCTGTGCGATGTGCTGGATCACCACACCCATGAAGATGTGCCCCACAGCCCCCGCGCCATTTTGAAAAAGCAGTTG
>JAGWUY010000303.1 GCA_028868255.1 Alphaproteobacteria bacterium
GCAAACAATCAGGCATGGCCAGTTTAAAGGTTTGAACGAAGATGGCGCCATGATCCTGGAAGCCGCAGACAAATCTACTTTTATTATTCACGCTGGCGATGTGCGCCTTGCAACACCCGAGAACCAAACCCCATGAACGCGAAGAAAAAGCATGAACCACTGAATGATCTGGTCATTCTGCCCTTGGGCGGCACTGGCGAAATTGGCATGAACTGCTATTGTTATGGCGTTGGGCCAGCCAACCACCGTGAATGGCTGATGGTGGATCTGGGTGTCAAATTTGGTGACGACACCGAACCGGGCGTGGATGTGATTTTGCCGGATGTGGGCTTCATCCACAAAAACAGAAAGCGCCTCGCAGGACTTGTCATCACCCATGCCCACGAAGATCACATCGGTGCGGTGGCTTGGCTTTGGCCCCAACTGAAATGCGAAGTGCATTGCACCGCTTTTGCCGCCGAACTGCTGAAACTCAAATTCCGCGAACACGGCATAGAAGAAGATGTGCCAGTGATCATTCACCGCCCGTGTAAGCCATTTACGTTGGGCAGCTTTACGCTAGAGTTTGTGAACGTCACTCATTCGATTCCTGAATCCAACGCGCTGTTGATCGAAACGGAATTTGGCCGCGTGCTGCATTCGGGCGATTGGAAGATCGACCGCACACCATTGCTTGGCCCCACCATCAATGAAAAGCGCTTCCGCGAAATTGGCGATAAGGGCGTAGACGCGCTGGTGTGCGATTCAACCAATGTGCTGCGCGAAGGCATGTCACCCTCTGAACAAGATGTGGCCGCCTCGCTAACCAACATCATCGCCAATGCCAAAGGCCGTGTGGCCGTCACCACTTTTGCCTCACATGTTGAGCGCATTTCATCCGCCGTCAAAGCTGCGCGCGCCGCAGGCCGCGAAATCGTGATTGCGGGCAGGGCGATGCGCAACACAATCGAAGCGGCGCGCATTTGTGGCTATCTGAAAGACGCTGGCGCCTTTCTGGATGAAGATGCCTTCGGCTATCTGCCGCGTGAAAAAATCATGCTGCTCTGCACCGGCAGCCAAGGTGAACCGCGCGCCGCCATCGCCCGCATTGGCGAGGATTCGCACCCCAACATCGCGCTGGAAGAGGGGGACATGGTGATATTTTCAGCCCGCACCATTCCGGGCAATGAAAAGGTCGTCTCCGCCGTCCATAACAATCTGGCGAAACTGAATGTGGAAATCATCACAGCAGATGATGCACTGGTGCATTCATCCGGACACCCGCGTCAGGGCGAATTGAAACTGATGTATGAATGGGTGCGTCCGCGCCTGTTGGTGCCCATGCATGGTGAACCCCGCCACCTGCGCGCCCATGCCAATTTCGCCAAAGCCAATGGCATTGGTGACACGCTGATTTTGGAAGATTTGAAAATCGCCCGCCTGTGCCCGGGCCCAGCAGAAATCATCGACGAAGCTCCCGGCGGTCGCCTGCATGTGGATGGCAAACTCATTG
Organism: Alphaproteobacteria bacterium; assembly: GCA_028868255.1. GTDB lineage: Bacteria > Pseudomonadota > Alphaproteobacteria > Rhizobiales > Aestuariivirgaceae > Aestuariivirga. The sequence goes on from JAGWUY010000303.1 coordinate 1,493, forward strand.
TGCAAAGTGAAGATGGCCCTGCTAAGCAACGTCGTAAACTCTCATTTGCGGGCATTGCCTTTGCCACAGTGCTGATCACCGAAAAGCTGGAACTGGCTGAAGATATGGTTGTGCTGGTGGATGGTGTGCCGGATGGCCTGGATGAAGATTTCGCCGAAGCTGCCGAAAAAGCCTTCGACTCCATGCCCCGCGCCAAGCGCAAGGATGATGGCACGGTCGAAGAGGTGGTGCGCACCGCCATCCGCCGCGAAGCCGACAACATCTGGGGCAAAAAGCCTGTGTGCAAGGTTGTGGTGGTGAGGGTTTGATCTTCGTCTTCGCCCGCGACAGCGGGAGAAGAAAGGGGCCCGTCGCGCCGTAGCCGTCAGGCGAAGGCGGATGGGATAGATGAGCGCCTCTTTGCCGCCTTCACTGACCCTCACCTATCACCGCTTCGCGGCGAACCCCTTTCCTCTCCCGCAGGGTGGTAGAGGACAAGAGGAGGACGCGCGTGACGAATCCCTGCTTCTGCTGTAATCCCCCGACTCATGTCGAAGAAGCCCATTCTCCCCCCTCAGCCGCCGCGTGAAGTGGAAGGCGTTGAACTGAAAGACGCGCTGGAACAGCGCTATCTGGCCTATGCCCTGTCCACCATCATGCACCGGGCGCTGCCTGATGTGCGCGACGGCTTGAAACCGGTGCATCGCCGCCTGTTGCATGTGATGCGTATTCTGAAGCTCGACCCAAATACGGCCTTCAAGAAATGTGCCAAGATCGTAGGCGATGTGATGGGCTCTTACCACCCGCATGGCGATCAATCGATCTATGATGCGCTGGTGCGCCTGGCACAGGATTTCAGTGCCCGTTATCCGTTGGTCGATGGGCAAGGCAATTTCGGCAACATTGATGGCGATAGTGCAGCTGCTTATCGCTACACCGAAGCGCGTATGACCGAAGTGGCGCGGCTGCTGCTGCAGGATTTGGAAGACGAGACAGTTGATTTCCGCCCCAATTATGATGGCACGGTGCAAGAGCCAGTGGTGTTGCCTGGCGCATTCCCCAACCTTTTGGCCAACGGGTCAAGTGGCATCGCCGTGGGCATGGCCACGTCGATCCCGCCACACAATGCTGCTGAGATATGTGATGCGGCC
>JAGWUY010000042.1 GCA_028868255.1 Alphaproteobacteria bacterium
CACCTGCCGAAAGCGCAATCTTGCTTGATTTCACATGCAGCAATGCCGCCCCCTCAGAGGCAAGGAAAGCTTGAACCACAGCATCAACATCATCGCCCAAGTTTAAATCAAAAACCTCAATACCAAAACTCTTGCCCCAGGCCGTAAAATCGGGGTTCACCAGATTGGTGCCCGAAACGCGCGTGGCATAGCTCTTCTCTTGATGCGAGCGAATAGTGCCGTAAATCCCATTGTTCGACAAAACAATCTTAGGCGCAGCACCAAAGGCCTTGGCCGTGGCCAGTTCGTTGCCGGTCATCAAAATCCCGCCATCACCCACAAAGCACAGGGCCATACGGGCAGGGAGCACAAGTTGTGCGGCCACTGCGGCAGGCACGCCAAAGCCCATGGCGCCCGCAATCACACCGAGCAAGTTCTGCTTCGGCGTCATCTTCCAGAATCTGTGGTGCCATGTGCTCATATTCCCGGCATCGGTGGTGATGATCACGTCTTGCGGCGCAAATTTCTCCAATGCCTTGGTCACAACGCCAAAATCAATGCCATCATCCGGATCAACAGTCTTAAAGTCCTGCGCTGTCACTGTGGCCGAATGCACATCACTCACCCACCGCTCACGTAATGCTGAGCCCACACGCACCGCATGGGAAAGCCCGGCTAGAAGGGCCACAGGGTCTGCGACCACGCCCAGATCAGCGCGGATCACCTTTCCGATCGGCGCGGCATCTGGATAGATATGGATCAGCCGTTGCTTGGGCACTGGGGCTTCCGGCAACGTGAAGCCAAGCGTCGCAAAATCTCCCAGCCGTGTGCCGACCGCTATGATCAAATCAGCCTCGCCCAAAATCTTGCGTTGGGCTGCGGTCGTGCCGGGCGTCAAATGGCCTGCGAACAGATCAGACCCATTGTCAAAAACGTCTTGGCTTTTCCACGTCACCGCTACGGGAATGCGCTGGCCTGAAGCAAAGCGGTGAAGGGCCTCTGCGCCCGCAGCACCCCGTAAACGCGCGCCTGCGATAATCAATGGTCTTTCAGCCTGGCCAATCATTTCCTGAATGCGTGGCCATTCATGTTCGCCCGCACCCAAAACGGGCAGCGGGTAAGTCACAGCTTCATCGTCGCCCACATCGTCGCGCAACATATCTTCAGGGAGCGAGAAAATCACCGGCCCCGGAACACCCGCTTGCGAAAGCCGGAAAGAGCGCGGCAAAAGCTCAATCAATTTTGCAGCTTCCGTCACCTCAAAAATTCCCTTGGCCATGCCGCCGAAAAACCTGCGGTAGTCCACTTCCTGAAACACTTCGCGCGTGCGCTCATCGCGCGCCACTTGGCCGATCATAACAATCAGCGGCACACCATCTTGTTCTGCCGAATGTACAGCAATGGAAGCATTGGTCGCTCCCGGCCCACGGCTGACCAAAAGTACCGCAGGCTTTCCCGAAAGTTTCGCGTCAGCCATGGCCATGAACCCGGCCCCACCTTCATGCCGGCACACAATCACTTCAATGCCGCTATTATATAGAGCATCGAGCAGAGCGAGGTAGCTTTCCCCAGGCACGCAATAAACGCGCTTCACACCATGGGCTTTGAGACTGGCAACAATAAAATCAGCGGCGCGCATTGAAGACCTTCGATCAATTTAGAGGTCTATTCATGCCTTCGATTGACCGATATGTCGAGACATCGATTTTAAGGTGCGGCGTCAACAACACCTGCTTGCGCTGCCTTTTGATACCAGCTGGCGGCTTGCGCGGAATCTGGCTGTAACCCCACAACATTTAACTGGGCATAGACCTTTGGGTCAAATGTGCGCGCCACGCCAAAACTGCCTTTGGCGCTGCCAAGTTCCGCTGCTTTCAAGTAAAATTGCCGCGCGGAGATCAGGTCACCACTTTGCAAAAGCGTATCGCCCTTGGCCAGCAAATCATCCGTTTTTGCATTCGGCGTAGGTATGGGTGAAGGCTGCGCCGTTTGAACCATGGCAGTTTCAGGCGGTGCGTTCACGGGCCGCACAATCGCTGGTCCTGGCAAGGGTGCATCGGAGCTTGGCAGAGGCTCGGCAACAGAAATCACTTGAGGTGCATTTTCGATTTTCACATTCAATGCTTTGATCGGCGCAGCAAGCTCTCCTGTACGGTCTTCAATGGCTGCCACTTCAACGTCAAATTGCTTGGCATCTGTCTGCGGTACAACCAGCTTAAGGCCAGCCAAATCCGCTGGCTTTACCACCCAATTGCCCTGCGCGGATTTCACACCTGCTGTTAAGTAGGCTTTCGATGGCAAGCCAGAGAGTTGAAGGCTGAAGGGTTCCACTGTTCCACCCATAGGAGCAGTAAGCGCAAGTGGGATCATATCTCCCAAATTGCCACGCACATCAGCCACATCCAAAGTGGCCGTAACCACTGGCTTTTTGGTGATTACAGTTTCACGCGGCGCAGTTTGAACATTCGTGACGGAAGGTGCTGGCGCCAGAAAAGCTGCGCTTTGCGCCCGCAGAGCGGCGACGGAACTTTGTGCCTTCATCTTGATAAGGCTAAAATTACTTAAGCCTAAGCCAGCTCCGGCACCCACCAGCACGGCAATGGCGCTGAGTGCGATCACTTTACCCAACTCAAGCCCTTGCTGCTTTCGCGGCTTACGGAATTCATTTTGATTGTGCGCTTCTTCCGATTGGTACAGTCGGCGTCGGCCCTCCAAATCATCGACAGGTAAAGTGGGGCGACGAAGCTGCGGGCCAAGCCGTGACACTGCGTGAACCCCAGTTGCCGCCGGGCGATCATAAATCGCTTGCCCCTCACGAATTTTCTGATCCAATCGACGCCGATAGGATTCCAGCGCCTCAGTCTCGCGCGTTTCAAAATATGACTGCGCAGCGACTGGCTTCGGCTCGTGTTCGATTGGCACTTGGCTATATGGCTTTGGTTCTTGCGAAAACCAACTTGGTGTCTTGCGCTCATAAAGTTCAAAGTCTGCAAATTGATCACCAGCTTGGCTGTTTTTTTTGGATGTCGCTGTCATGGTTTGCCTCCTGTTGGGGAAATTGTGACGGCCTGTTTTTTTGTGGCCAGCTTCTGATTGAGAACCTTAAGTGCTTCTGCATGGCGCTGCCACCCTGGCACGGCTGCTGCAAGATTGTCGCCGCCGTCAGGCGAAGGAAGGTTGAAGACTAGACTTGTAAAAGTTTTGAGTGCTTTGTTGCGCCCTGCATCACGCACATGTTCATGTACGGCCAAGGTCAACGATGTCGAAATTGTTTCTACGGTCTGCTTGCCCGTCACAAGCCCTGGTAATTCACGCGCCGTAAGGATGGCAGGTTGGTAAACCGAAGAAAGGCTGGGCGGGGCCTGAACATCTAAAACATGAAAGCGGCCATCGCTAAGCACAGCCGTAGATTGGGCCGTGCCGAGTATGACAGCTGCATCTGCCAGGCCAGAGTTGAGGGCATCAAGTGCCTCTTCATCCTGCTTGGCCACGCGCGTGAAATCAATATTCAGTGCATTGAACAGCAATTCAGCGGTGGCAAATGATGCGCTTTGAGCGGGGCCTGTGGCGATTTTTTTACCCTTCAAACCTTCTAATGTGGCAATCTCTCGCTTGGCCACGATAACCACATTCAGCGGAGCCAACTTGGCGATATAGCTGAACTTATCTTTTTGCCCTGCCAAAAGGCCTTGCTCGCTGGCATAAGCAAGGCTGTCTGAGGCGACAAGAGCGGCATCAATGCCGGGCAGGGAGCTCATATCTTGAAAAGCCTGCACACCTCCCACGCCAAGCATGGGCACAACGCGCATTCCTTCTTCATGGTCAAGTTTGGCCGCCAGTTTTCGAGCCTCACCCAACCATTGGCTTTCGCCCACCAACAGGCCAATAACCTGCTGTGTCGCCTTCGGTGCGGCAATAAGGTTCCCGAACGGAATTGCAACAATATATAGCCCAGCGCACAACCCCAAGGCTGGCAAGAGTGGTCTCATGCCTTAAATCCCCAATCTATTGCGCCATCCGCTCATGCAAACCTGATACAAGTCTGCAACACGCAAGAGTTTTCCAATTAGAATGTGGCGAACCATGGGCATCAAAAAGGTCATGTCATGGCGGGGGTAACCCAACTTTTAAAGAAGGCAGATTTACGCTATTGAAATCACATGGGAAACATCATTGACGAAGCCAAAGCAAAAATCCGCAATCGCAACTTAAGGCTAGTTCTGCCAGAGGGCGATGACCCACGCGTCCAATGTGCGGCTGAAATCTTACGTCGCGAAAATCTGGCTTGCCCAGTGTTAAAGAGCGCTGGGCCATCACAAGAAGCGATTGATCTGGTGCTTCGCCGCCGTGATAAAATGAATGCAGCAACAGCTGCGCGGCTTCTCAATAAGCCTCTCTTTGCCGCTGGTGCTATGGTGGCTACTGGTGCTGCAGACGCGATGTTGGCCGGTGTTGCCAACTCCACTGCACGCGTGATCGAAGCAGCGATGATGACCATTGGTCTCTCACCCGGTATTAACACGCCTTCCAGCTTCTTTCTGATGCAATGGCCAGACAAAAAATTGGTCTTTGCAGATTGTGCCGTGAACATTCAACCAAACGCTGATCAGCTGGCCGACATTGCAATATCTGCAGCGGCAAGTGCTGCCAAAATTCTGGGTGATGATCCGCGTGTCGCGATGTTGTCATTTTCCACCAAGGGCAGTGGCGTTCACGCCGACGCAGAAAAAGTGCGAGCAGCACTTGCCACGGCGAGGTTGCGCGCACCACATCTGATGATTGACGGTGAATTGCAAGGCGATGCTGCGCTTTCAATGGTTGTGGCGGCGCTCAAGGTGAAAGAGCAAAGTGATGTAGCGGGTAAAGCCAATGTGTTGGTGTTTCCCGATTTGGATGCCGGCAATATCGCCTACAAGCTTACGCAATATTTAGCTGGCGCACAGGCCATCGGCCCTATCTTGCAAGGTTTTGCCAAACCCGTGTCTGATCTGTCGCGCGGCGCCAGCGTAGAAGACATTGTTAATACGGCCGTACTTCTGCTCTCAACAGTGTGAGGCAAGTTGCTTGGACACATGCCTCGCCAAAACACGCTCTTCATCTGCTTTGATCACGTAGACCTGATTGTCAGCAAGATTTAACCAAGTCATATGAGCAAGTATGCCATGGCGAATGGCACTCGAGTTTTCGCCCACTCCGCCACTGAAGACAACGGCATCTACCCCGCCCATCGCCATGATCAAAGAACCTGCGTGGCGCGCAGCCCAATAGCAATAATGAGCCACTGCAAATGTAGCTTCTGCTGTAGTGCTTGCCAAAAGAGTTTGCATATCAGCTGACAAGCCGGACAAGCCCAAAAGGCCGCTGCGCCGATACAGCAAAGCCTCCATCTCATCGACACCTAACTTCTGATCGCGCATCAAGGCCAGCATTACACCGGGGTCGAGGCTTCCCGTACGCGAGCTCATCGTCAAGCCATCAGCAGTAGAAAACCCCATCGTCGTCGCAACACTTTTTCCACCCACAATGGCACACAAACTTGCGCCAGATCCCAAATGAGCCGCGAGCAGGCGCCGTGGCAATAGTTGGCCCGTAACCTCAGCAAATGACGAAACAATATGTTCATAGTTGAGCCCATGAAACCCGTAACGGCGATAGCCTTGCGCGGTAATGGTTTGGGGCAAGGCAAATTGGCTGGCCACTTCTGGCTGATCAGCATGGAATGCCGTGTCAAAGCACCCAACATTCAACACCTGCGGGCGCAATGCCTTTGCCGCCGCGATCACGTCAAGGCTGATTGGTACATGCAAAGGTGCCAACCGTTTCAAACCTTCGAGCTGGGCGATGGTGTGTTGATCTAAAACCACAGGCTGCGTAAAAATACGACCGCCGTGAACGATGCGATGGCCAATTCCGCAAGTTAAGCGTGCCGAAAAACCAAGCTTTTCTAGCCAATCAAACACAAAGGCTAAAGTTTCATAAACGTCCTTATGTTGCGGCAGAGTGATCAGCGTCGAACCAGATTTGAGAACATGTGCACCATTCTGAAACGTAACACTGCCGCTTAACATCAGCCGTGTATCTTTGGCGGCATAGATCGAGAATTTGAGCGATGAAGACCCAGCATTGAGGGTAAGAATATGCATTGGCTTTATCCCTGTATTGTAATGTCAATTAAGAGACAAGCTCGGCCACTACCAGAGTTCACGGCTGGAAAAATGTGGAGCCAGTTGTAATCGACTGGCAATGTTATAATATAACAGAATGTCGCAAAACCAACACAACCACGAAACTTGCAAGGCCGACCTAATTGATCGTGCAGAAAAATTGTGTTCGTCGCGCGGGACCAAATTGACAAATCAGCGCAGAATAGTTTTGCAGCGCATTGCCGAAAGCCATAATGCCGTGGGCGCCTATGAAATCATTGAACGCATGGCTAGCATGGGCGCACGCCCAGCCCCTATCACAATATATAGAGCGCTTGATTTTCTTCTGGATCACGATCTTGTGCATAGGGTGGAAAGCCGCAATGCTTACATTGCCTGCACCTGCAACCACGCAACCAGTCAGCCTATACTCCTCGTCTGCGCAGAATGCGGCTTGGTGAATGAGGTATATGCTCCGTCAGCTGCGTTGGCCGTGCAGGCCACAACTACAGCTCTTCGCTTTACGGCCAAGAAAATTGTCTTGGAGGTGACGGGCATTTGCGCAGATTGTGTGGCCTGATGCTGAAAATCAACCAAGCACTGATCGAAGCACAGGGCATCAGCCTCAAGCGAAATGGGCGGCAGATTCTGCTGAATGTAAACATCTCCGTGCATGCCCGCGAGATCGTAACCGTGATTGGCCCAAATGGCGCAGGCAAATCCACGCTTATCAAGGTTATTTTGGGTTTACTCCCGATAAGTGCCGGCCAAGTTATCCGCTCACCAAGCCTGCGCATTGGCTATGTGCCTCAGCGTTTCCAAGTTTCGCCCACCGTACCGCTTTCAGTTCGCCGTTTGCTGACATTGACGCACCGAGTAGCAGAAATTGAACTCACAAAGACTTTAAAAGAAACAGGCATTTTGCATCTTTTAGAGGCGCGTGTTGCAGACCTTTCGGGTGGCGAGTTGCAGCGAGCGCTATTGGCACGGGCTTTGTTGCGCCAGCCACATTTGCTAGTTCTGGACGAGCCTGTGCAGGCCGTAGATTTCGATGGCGAAATCAAACTCTATGAATTGATCTCAAACATCCGCAAATCGCGTGGTGTTGGCATTCTGATGGTCAGCCATGATTTGCACATGGTGATGGCAGAGAGTGACCGCGTTATTTGCCTGAATACTCATATCTGCTGTGAAGGCTCGCCCGTTGCGGTACAAAAAAGCCCAGAATTTGCCAAGCTTTTTGGTCCAAAGGCTGCTGGTATGATTGCAGGCTATATGCACCACCATGATCACGATCACGAAAGCCATGCGTCATCGCATTTTGATGGCTTCACACCTCATCATGGCCGCAAGCACGCACCATGACATTCTCAATTCTTGCTGAACCATTTTTTATTCGGGCACTTTTAGCAGGCTTAGGTTTGGCTGTCATAACTGGGCCGATCGGCTGCTTTGTAGTGTGGCGACGCATGGCCTATTTTGGAGAAACATTGGCCCATGCAGGCCTCATGGGCGTGGGCTTAGGACTTCTGTTTAATTTCAATGTTGCGATCGGCGCCATGGCTTCGTCCTTGCTGGTCGCACTGTTGTTGATAGGCCTAAAGCGCCAAAACCAAGTGGCCACAGATACTTTGCTGGGCATACTTTCGCACACAGCCCTTGCCATTGGCGTTATCGTCATCGGCTTGGTGACAGGTGCTGTTACTGGGCATCTTGATATTTTGTTTGGAGATGTTCTCACCGTTTCACGGGTCGATGTGATTACGATTTGGATTGGCACAGCCGGCGTGTTTTCCATCTTGGCCTATCTTTGGCGTGATCTGATTGCCATTTCTGTTCATGAAGATTTGGCGCGGGCCGAAGGCGTGAATGTGCCTTGGGTAGAACTGGTTTTTCTGGTCACTATGGCTGCAGTCACTGCCTTTGCCATGAAGATTGTGGGTCTATTGTTGATCACCGCCTTGACAGTGATCCCAGCCGCCGCCGCACGGCGCTTGGCGGCATCGCCTGAAGGAATGGCCATATGGTCAGCCGTCATCGCGGCTTTTGCCGTTGCGGCAGGGTTGGTGATGTCGGCATTGTTTGGTACAATTGCCGGCCCATCCATTGTTTTGGCCGCCAGCTTTGTCTTTGTCTTGACCTTGTTGAAAGCCCAGCGCAATTAAGCCAACCATGACCTTCGCAAACCCAATCAATCGGCATAAATCAACCGCAGTCGTCGTCGGCAACATCATGCTCGGCGGCGGCGCACCCATCGTCGTGCAGTCGATGACCAACACTGATACAGCTGATGCTGAAGCCACGGCGAGGCAATGCGCGGAACTTGCGCGAGCCGGATCAGAACTGGTGCGCATCACGGTTGACCGCGAGGAATCGGCAGCTGCGGTTCCCGCGATCCGTGAGAAGTTGGATGCCATGAATTGCGGCGTGCCGCTGGTGGGTGATTTCCATTACAACGGCCACACGCTGCTCACGCAGTATCCTGAATGCGCGTCCGCCTTGGCCAAATACCGCATCAACCCCGGCAATGTAGGCTTTAAAGAAAAAAAGGACCGTAATTTTTCCACCATGATTGAGGTAGCCATAAAGCACAACAAGCCTATTCGTATTGGGGTGAATTGGGGCTCGCTGGATCAGGCTATGCTGGCTGCTTTGATGGACGAAAATGCAAAGTCAAAAACCCCTCAGCCAACGCGTGCAGTGATGCATGAAGCCATCGTTCGTTCCGGTCTTGAATCCGCTGCTCTGGCGGAGGAGTTGGGTCTAGGCCATGACAAAATCATCATCTCGGCCAAATGTTCGGAAGTGCAGGATTTAATTGCGGTTTACCGCATCTTGGCGTCACGCACAGATTATGCGCTGCATCTGGGCCTCACTGAAGCGGGCATGGGCTCGAAAGGCATCGTAGCTTCCACAGCGGCACTGGCTGTTTTACTGCAAGAAGGCATAGGCGATACGATCCGTATTTCTCTCACACCAGAACCGGGCGGCGACCGCACGCGTGAAGTGCTTGTGGCGCAGGAAATTTTGCAAACCATGGGCCTTCGCGCTTTTGCACCCATGGTGATTGCATGCCCCGGCTGTGGCCGCACCACGTCCACTGTGTTTCAGGAATTGGCGCAAGACATCCAAAACTATGTCCGTACCCGAAGTGCAGACTGGCGCGTTGCTTACCCCGGATTTGAAAACCTTTCCTTGGCTGTGATGGGTTGCATCGTGAATGGTCCCGGCGAATCCAAACACGCGGACATTGGCATTTCTTTGCCGGGCACGGGCGAGCTTCCAGCGGCTCCGATTTTCGTTGATGGCAAAAAGGTAAAAACGCTGCGTGGCGAAGATATCTCGCAGCAGTTCCAAGTGATTGTAGAAGATTATGTCCGCCAACGTTGGGGTTGAAAAGTCACAATTTCCTATGACGGTGAAAGCCTTTTTTGATGAGGCCGATCACTGGTTGAACCGGGGCGATATACTGCTGTCGCGCAGCCCCTTGATTGCATCACTCTTGATCCGTTTGGCCAGTGGAAGCTTCTTTAGCCATGCAGCACTGGTGTTTTTGCTGCCACAGAAAAGTGAGCATTTTACGAACACCTTTGTCATCGAGAGCTTGTTTCGGGGCGTTGGCATCGCCAATCTGGAAACCTATGTCAGTGGTCGCAATCCGATTGAAGAGGTTGGCATTTTGCGATTGGAAGGCCAAGGGCTTAATCAAGAGTTTTTCAAGCGGGTCAACGGTATTCTACTCAACGAGGTGAATAAGCCTTATGACTTCCGCAGGCTTTGGCGTATCGCGCTATCAACCCTTTTTGGCTTGCAACAGGCCGTTAACCGCATGCGCCGTCGCCCAAATATATATCGGCGTTGGATGCCCCGACAGTTTATTTGTTCGGGGTTCATTCAGTATGGCTTGTTTCAAGCAGCCGAAGTCTCAGGCATTGCGACTGAGTGCGTCGTCTTAAAAAATGGCCTGTTTGAACCCACCCCAGATGAGATGATGGGCATAACTCCTGAAGATTTGGCCACATCACAAAAGCTGACATGGAAATATGTTATCCGCCGCGGTTGGGTGTACCAGGTAGAAAGTTATGCCGAAGCAAAAAAACTCATTTCCGGCGCGTGATCATAAAGCGCGCAGCTTGCGATAAAACACCGGCCTGCGTCCCATAGGGTGAAAGCGCAGCGATTGCTTCTTCAACACGTTTTTCGCTTTCGGCCTTTGCAGCGCCAAGGCCTAAAAAATCAACAAACGTCGCCTTGCCTCTACCACTGTCTTTGCCTGTCGCTTTGCCCAAAATGCTTGCGTCAGATTCAACATCCAAAACATCGTCGGTAATTTGAAACGCCAAACCCACCTTTTCAGCGTAAAGCTGCAATGGCGCAGCATCAGCCTTGGCCAACACAGCGCCCGCCGTGCAAGCAAAGGCAAACAGCGCGCCAGTTTTTTTCTGTTGCATATTTGAAATTTCAGCAAGGGAAGAAAAATTGCCGGTCTCTGCTTCTATGTCCAGCATTTGTCCGCCTACCATGCCATCTGGCCCTGAGGCTTTGGCCAAAGATCCAAACACGCCGACGGGAGCATTTGCTGCACTCAGAATTTCGAAAGCAAAAGTCAGCAATGCATCACCAGCCAGAATTGCTGTCGCCTCATCAAATTTCCTGTGTGTTGTAGGCTGCCCGCGCCGCAAATTATCATTGTCCATGGCCGGCAAATCATCATGCACCAATGAATAGCAATGCACACACTCCAGCGCACAGGCCACATTCAACGCTAAGGTATCATTGACATCATGGAGTCGAGACGACTCCAAAACAAAGAAAGGGCGCAGCCGTTTGCCTTGGCCCAGTATAGCATAGCGCATGGCCGCCCGAAGGCGGTTGCCGAAAATAGCAGGAAGCAGAGCATCTAACCGTGCCTCCACAGCACGCGCATCAGCCATTAAAACATCTTCAAAGACTCGCCCCAGAGGTGCTGCCAAAACCAAATCCCTCATGCTACAAGCTGTTCTGTAATGACTGAAACCAAAAAACTCAACACTAACCGTCTGACCAGGCGTGACCGATTGAAAGGCTTTTGGCAACGCTGTTCCACATGGCAAAAATGGGTTTTGCGGATTTTGGGCTTTTTGCTTGCTTGGCCAGTGGTAATGACGCTGGTCTATGCAGTTGTTCCTCCGCCAGTTTCAAACCTCATGCTGATGCGTGCCTTGTCAGGAAATGGCATCAACAAGCAGTGGATGAAACTCGATCAAATGTCACCGCAACTGGCGCGTGCCGTGATCAGCAGTGAGGATGCCCGATTTTGCAGCCACCACGGCGTAGACTGGGTTGAATTTGCCGATGCTTTTGGTGGCACATTTGACGATTTTGAAGCCCCTAGCCGTGGCGCGAGCACAGTTTCGATGCAAACCGCCAAGAATATGTTCCTGTGGGATGGTCGTGGCAGCGGCATCCGCAAATTGTTTGAAATGCCGCTTGCACTCTACATGGACTTGATTTGGACCAAACACCGCATGCTTGAGGTTTATCTCAACATCGTGGAGTGGGGCCCGGGAATCTATGGGGCAGAGGCGGCATCCCAATATCATTTCAAGAAATCTGCAGCACAACTCACACGCCGCGAAGCATCACTTTTGGCTGCGGTCCTGCCCAACCCGATCAAACGAAATGCCGGAAAACCTTCAAAGCGGGTGAACTTTACGGCCGCCCGTATCCAGATGCGCATGAATGATATTGATGCCTATCTGACTTGTATCCACTAAAGCCTTGAGCTATAAGCCCGCCAACAGAGTTTGGTCTTTCGGCCTTATTTCACAAAGAATCATTATATTTCAGAGGGTTAAATTATGGCCGTTCCACGCAAAAAAATGTCTCGCAGCCGCATCGGCATGCGCCGTTCTGGTCAAAAAATGCAGACTGTGACTTGGATTGAAGACAAGAAGTCTGGCGAATTGCGTCGCCCTCACCACGTCGATTTGAAGACCGGCATGTATCGTGGCCGCCAGGTGATGGAAATCAAGGCCGACGTTTAAGTCTTTATTAACGAAAATTAGAAATTGGCCCTCTTTTACGGGGCCTTTTTTATGAGCTGAAAAGCGCTGCATGCTACTTGGCAATGAGTTTGCAAGGGGCGCTATATGTTGGCAGGGCAATGGCAAAACTACAAAGTTGAAAATCTCAATCTGGCGCAAGCACAGGCTTTGCGTACAGCTTGGGCACACTTGTCCGCCCATGCTACGGAACCCGCCGGTTACAACGCCCCAGAATTGATTCTGCCTTTGATGCAGCATTTGCAAGGTGCAACATTGCGCGCCGTGCGCCACGGCCCAGACCTTTTGCTAGCTGTGCCTCTGGCCGAATCGAAACTCTACACAAAATCATGGCCAACCAGCCTCACAGCCAGTGGCTTGCCGCATGTTTCAGCGGAGTTGGCTGAGTCGGCTGTGCAGTGTTTCTTGGCTGGCCAAAGCAAACCGATTTTGTTGAAAGCGATACCGGAGGAAGCTTCGTTCTTAAAGGCTTTGAAAAAGCAGTCGGCGCATTTTCAGATCATCGAATCCTGGAAGCGCGCTGCACTCCAACCGTCAGGCACATATGAAGACTGGCTGCAAAACAATTTTGACCACAAACGCCGCAAGGAATTTAAAAGGCTGCGGAACCGACTGGCAGAGCAGGGTGACCTGAAACTTGCAGTACTCAACCCACCAGACGACGCACAGCCCTACATTGACGACCTGCTGGCTTTGGAGGCCGCTGGTTGGAAAGGCACAAAAGGCACAGCAATCGCCGCACACAAGGGCAACACACAGGCACTTCTTGAAAGTCTCAATGCTCTACATAAAAATGGCAAGTTGCGCTTCTGGACACTAAAACTGAATGGCAAACCAATCGCATCATTGTTTGCGATTGTGGAAGGTGATCAGG
>JAGWUY010000304.1 GCA_028868255.1 Alphaproteobacteria bacterium
GCGGCTGGAAAGCCCGGGTTGCGTGTCAGCAGCTCAGCAATATCGGTGGTGCCGGCCTGCCAATACATCGCAATGATGGCCAGCAGCATGAGCACCGAGCCCAGCAGTGTGTACAGGAAGAACTTGAATGACGCATAGACGCGGCGCGGGCCGCCCCACACACCGATGATCAAGAACATGGGGATCAAGCCAGCTTCAAAGAACAGGTAGAACAACACCAAATCCAGCGCACAGAACACGCCGATCATCAAGGTTTCCAGCACCAGAAACGCGATCATATACTCGCGCACGCGGGATTTCACAAACCATGAAGCCCCGATGCAGAGTGGCATCAGAAAAGTGGTGAGGATGACAAAAGGCATGGAAATACCATCGACACCCATGCGGTAACCCGCGATGTTGCCCAGCCACTGATGATTTTCAACCAGCTGAAAACCCGCAACGCCGGACTTGAAATTGGTGAGGATTAACAGCGAAACCAGGAAGGTGACAATGGTGGTCCACAGCGCAGCCCAGCGGGCATAGCGGCTGGCTGCTTCATCTTCGCCACGGGCGAGAAGGATGAAGGCAACGCCCGCCAGCGGCAGGAATGTGACGACCGAAAGCAAGGGCCAGTTTTGCATGTTAGTGAGCGCCCCCGAACGAGAACCATGAGACAATTGCCGTTACGCCAATCAACATGGCGAAGGCATAATGATAAATATAACCTGATTGCAGGCGAACCACTTTGGAGGTGAGCCAAGACACCTCAGAGGCCACACCATTGGGGCCGAAGCCATCAATCACCGCACCATCGCCCTGCTTCCAGAACAGACGGCCAAGCCAGAAGGCCGGGCGCACGAATATGAAGTTATACAGTTCATCAAAATACCACTTGTTGAGCAGAAATTGATAAACGGGCTGGTGCATTTCTGCCAAGCGCTTGGGCAGCGACTTGTCGCGGAGATAGAAGAGATAAGCCAGAACCAAACCAGCCAACATGGCAAGAGTGGCGGACCATTTGACCCATTCTGGCCCCTCTTCCATTTTCGTCAAAATTTCTGTGTGGGCCAAGGCCTTGCCCCAGAACTCGGCCTGGCCTTCGCCTATGAACCAATGCTGGAAGAAGAAGCCGGCAAAAACAGCCCCGAGCGCCAACACATAAAGCGGCACCAACATCACGGGTGGGCTTTCATGGATATGTGACACGGTTTCGGCATCCGCATTGGTCTTGCCATTGAAAGTCATAAAGGCCAGACGCCAAGAGTAGAATGAGGTGCAGAAGGCCGCGATCACCAACAAGGTGAAGGCAAACAATGCCGCGGATGAGCCATAGGCGTGGGCTGCTTCAATAATCGCATCTTTAGAGTGGAAGCCAGCAAAGCCGCCAATGCCGGGAATGCCTACACCCGTGAGCGCGAAAGTGCCGATCAACATCATGGCCCAGGTGATGCGAATGTGGGGCGCGAGGCCGCCCATCTTGCGCATATCCTGTTCGCCCGACATGGCATGGATCACCGAGCCTGCGCCCAAGAACAACAATGCCTTGAAGAAAGCATGGGTGAAGAGATGAAACACGCCCACGCCATATGCGCCAACGCCCATGGCCACAAACATATAGCCCAATTGCGAACAGGTGGAATAAGCGATCACGCGCTTGATGTCGTTCTGCACCAGACCCACCGTGGCAGCAAAGAAGGCGGTGATGCCGCCGACCACGATCACCACAGAACGTGCATCAGGCGAGAGTTCAAACATCGGCGACAAGCGCGCCACGAGGAATACGCCTGCGGTCACCATGGTTGCCGCGTGGATCAACGCCGATACAGGTGTTGGACCTTCCATCGCGTCAGGCAACCAGGTGTGCAGAAGGAATTGGGCCGATTTGCCCATGGCACCCATGAACAACAGCAGGCAGAGCGTGGTCAATGTATCAAAATCCCGGCCCAAGAAATGGATCGTCTTGCCCACAAACTCAGGTGCGCGATCAAAAATGGGTTGGAATTCGACCGTGCCAAACACCATGAACACGCCGAAAATGCCCAAGGCAAAACCGAAATCACCCACGCGGTTCACCACGAAGGCCTTGATTGCTGCGGCATTGGCGCTTTCACGCGTATACCAGAAACCGATCAAGAGATAAGACGCTAAGCCCACGCCTTCCCAGCCAAAGAACATTTGCACCAGATTATCTGAGGTCACCAACATCAACATGGCGAAAGTAAAGAGCGAAAGATAAGCAAAGAAGCGCGGCTGATGTTCATCATGGCTCATGTAACCGAGCGAATAGATGTGAACGAGTGCAGACACAGTGTTCACCACAACCAGCATCACCGCCGTGAGCGCATCTAGGCGGATGGCCCACGGTGCATTTAGGGCACCAGTTGTGATCCAGGGCAATAGTGGAATCTGGCTGTCATGGCCCTCATGCAGGAAGCCCCAGAAAATGATCCAAGAGAAGACTGCGCCTAAGCACAAAAGCCCCGTGGTGAGATACATGGGCCAAGCCGGGCCATGATAATGGCCGTGATGGTCATCGTGGCTATGGTCATGGCCTGCGCGATCATCATGCGCATCATGGGAATGGTGATCACCATAGACTTCCGCGTCAC
>JAGWUY010000043.1 GCA_028868255.1 Alphaproteobacteria bacterium
GTGGCCAGAGCAGATGTCGGCGTCACCAATGGAAGACTATCTTCAATTACGGCATTATGGGCATCAGCATTGCGGCCAATATAGTGGCCTGCAAATGCAAAAGCTGTCACTAGCATCACGCCGGCGAAGGCCATCGGCACAAAATCACGAACTGATGAGCGTGGCTGCATTGGCATTTCCAGCGCAGAAGTCGCTTCAAAACGGCGGCGAAGATTCAAACCCAATTGACGATCCAATGTCTCTTTCCTGCCCTCAACCGAACCTTGCGGCCCATCCATTAACCGATACCACAATCGCGTTTAGCATAGGTTAACCATGCCGACAACCAAATCTGGTCACTTTTGAGTTCAAGAAACACATTGTTAATGTTTAGGTTAACGAATTGGTTTTATTATATTTTTAAGTGTCGCCTGGGCCGCGGCCAGCCTTGCGATAGGCACGCGGAAAGGCGAACAAGACACATAATCAAGGCCTGAAGCCTCACAAAAGGCAATTGAGTCTGGGTCACCACCATGTTCACCGCAAATGCCCAAATGCAGGTCGGGCCGCCCCAAGCGCCCGCGCTCTACGGCAAATGAGATCAATTCACCCACACCCTCAACATCCAGCGAAATGAATGGGTCACGTTGAAAAATGCCACGCGCTGTATATTCACCGATGAACCGGGCGCTATCATCGCGGCTGATGCCATAGGTCGTTTGCGTCAGATCATTGGTACCGAAGGAAAAGAATTCAGCATCCTTGGCAATGTCCTGGGCTTTGAGAGCAGCGCGCGGCAATTCAATCATCGTGCCCACCAGATAGGTGATGGCTTGGCCAGTTTCCTTTCGTACGTCGCCTGCGACCATATCAATGCGTTTGCGCACAGCTTCAAGCTCACCCCGCGCTGAGACCAGCGGCACCATGATTTCGGCGATGGGCGCTTTGCCCGAAGACTTGGCCACATTTGCCGCCGCTTCAAAAATGGCACGGGCCTGCATATCGGTTATTTCGGGGTAACTCAAAAGCAGGCGCACGCCACGGTGCCCCAGCATAGGGTTTTGCTCACGCAATTCCGCCACGCGGCGGCGCAGCGCTGCCGGATCAATCTTTAAATCCTTGGCAATGCCCACCACATCATCTGTGACAGATGGCAAAAATTCATGCAGCGGTGGATCCAGAAGGCGAATGCAGACCGGAAGGCCTGCCATGATCGCAAACAACGCTTCAAAATCGGCGCGCAACACAGGCAGAATTTTGGCCAAGGCCGCGCGCCTGTCGCGCTCGCTATCCGCCAAAATCATCTCGCGCATGGCAATAATGCGGTCACCTTCAAAGAACATGTGCTCAGTACGCGAGAGTCCAATGCCTTCGGCACCAAAATCCCGCGCGATGCGGGCATCATGCGGTGTTTCGGCATTGGTGCGCACTTTCATGCGCCGTGCTTTGTCGGCCCAGCCGAGGAACATGGCAAAATCGCCAGACAGAGATGGCTTGACCACCGCCACCTCGCCCTTGAGCACTTGGCCAGATGAACCATCAATAGTGATCACATCACCCTTTTTAAGTGTGAAGCCCGGCGCTTTCAAAGTGCCGTCATTGGCATCAATTTTGAGAGATGACGCGCCAGCCACGCAAGGCTTTCCCATGCCACGTGCAATCACTGCCGCATGTGAGGTCATGCCGCCTCGCGTGGTCAAAACACCATCGGCCACATGCACGCCTTTAATATCTTCCGGCGATGTTTCGGGCCGCACCAAAATCACATGCTGGCCTTGGCCCACCAAAACGCGCGCTTCATCCGCATCAAAAATAATCATGCCTGAGGCCGCACCGGGTGAGGCGGGCAGGCCAGCGGCAATCACATCGCGCCTAGCTCCTGGCGCTAAAGTAGAGTGTAACAACTGATCTAGTGAAAGAGGATCAATGCGGAGCAGGGCCTCAGCTTCAGTCATCAGCCCTTGTCGTACCATATCCGCCACAATTTTGATGGCGGCGGCAGTAGTGCGCCGCGCAGGCTTAGCATCCAGAAACCAGATTTGCCCTTGTGAGACTGTGAAATCTACATCAACGGCATCACGCTTTAGAGCTTCAAGCTTTTTAAGCCCACTATGCAGTGCCGCATAGGCCTCAGGAATAGTAGATTGAAGTGATGCGCCACCACCATTGCTCAGCGGCAGGCTCTGGCGCATGCGGGCCACAAGATCAGGCCCTTGCGCATCCACCAAATATTCACCTTGCATGATCACGTCACCCGTTTGTGGGTGGCGCGAAGCGGCATGACCGGTGCCAGAATTTTCGGGCTGATTGCCAAACACCATGGCCTGCACAATGATGGCCAATCCCGCATCAGAATCTACACCGTGAATTTTACGGTGCGTCTTGGCGCGTGGGCCGTTCCAGCCCCGCACGAGGGCCACGATTGTGCTCCACAATTGCTCATGTACATCTTGTGGGAACACCTGTTGGTCATGTGCTTCGAGTTGCGATTTAAACCGCGCTGTAAGCTCATAACCATCCGAACCCTTGATTTCAGCAGCAGAAACATATCCGCGCTCCTCAACAAACAGGCTCAGCAAGTCTTCAAAAGCGGCTGGGTCATCGCCCATCACAACATGTGCATAGTTCTGAATAAAGCGGCGGTAACACGCATGTGCAAAGGCCGGGTCACCAGAATATTTAGACAAGCCTTCAACCGTCTCGTCATTCAGAACCAAATTTAAAACAGCTTCCAAGGTGCCGGGAAGTGCGATAGGCATGGATGGGCGAACCGCCAAAAGCAGGAGATGCTTATAATCGCCCAGCGCACAGCCCGTTTCTTCTGTTAGCCGGCCAAGGCCTGCAATAATCTCTGCCTTGATGGTGGCGGTCGCCTGACCAGCGGCAATGGCTTTGGCACATTCCACAGTGAGAATGAAACCAGGCGGAACCGCAAGACCCAATTTGGTCATATCACAAAGGGCAAGGCCTTTGTGGCCAAGCGCCTTCACATCCATCCGAGCACCTTCTGCGCCGAATTTTCCAAATGATGCAAGGTATTTTGACGCGAGCTGGGTCATTGCTTGTTGCAATGCAGCAAAGCGCTAGAAGAGTGCAAGGTCAAGAGGCAATGCAGCATAAGGTTAGGATGGCACGCCAAATTGTCAGGCTGTGTTGGTGCAGGCTCGTTTCAAGAGCCGCTTACTGCGTCGTCTTGCCAACGGTAAATTCACCAGAGCGAATACGCTCAGGCAGGCGCTCACACATGACAGCAACAGGTTCTTCGCCATAGGTGGCGATCATGTCTGAAAGGGCGGCAAAAATGGCAGCTGTTGCAATCGCATCAGGGTCCAACCCATCATAAATCGCCTCTTCCCAGGCTTCCAAAATAAAGCGCAAGGCCAATTGTTTGGCCTCTTGGGGGGGCAATTCGGCAACGGGTTCTTCTGAAAACTTATACATGCAATTCAACTTTGATGCCGCCGCTGAGCCTACCCCAGCCGCGTCAGCTTACATTAACAGGTCTTAACAAGCGGGCGAGTCGAACCTTAAGAGAAGGTTAACGGCGGTGGTTGCCTTTGAGTTAAAAGTGGAAAAACCCAAGATTGCGTCATACTCCGCGCACGCGGAGTATCCATTCGAACTGTTGCTTTTGCACATTTGACGGATTCCCGCATGTGCGGGAATGACGGCTATGGGGAAACAGAATCCCGAATGGCCTCGACGATATTGGGGGCCAGCACGTATTGCGCCAAATCTTTTGGATCAACCCAAGCAACCGCTTCTGCATCACTGGCAGCTTGGGCCACACCTGACAAATACGGTCCGCCATAGCAGGCAACTGCAAAATGCACTTGAGGCGTGACAATCTCATAAAGCCCAACCAGCTTTTGCAACTCGGCCACAACGCCGGCTTCTTCCTGCAATTCGCGCGCTGCTGCGGCCTGCGCCGTCTCACCAAATTCAACTTTTCCGCCAGGCAGGCTCCACAGGCCTTTGCCCGGCTGCTTGCCGCGCTTGATCAGCAGCACTTTGCCGTCTCGCCACACGCAGGCTGAAGCGCCAAGAATTGGCAATTGTTGTGGGCTGGGCATTCAGGCTAAGCTCGTTCTCATGTGTGGCCTTTATAGTTTTCGCAAATCGGCAGATGAAGCAAGAGATTTGACTCATTTTATTGAGCAATTGTCTTTTCCGCCGCGTGAATATGTAACCCCCGGCAGCCCCATTGGCATTGTGCGCATGGGTTTTGATCATCAGCGGCATTTGAATCTGGTGCGCTGGGGCTTTGTGCCCAGTTGGGCCAAGGAGATTCAGCCACGCCCGCTGATCAACGCGCGCAGTGAAACGGTTTATGACAAACCCAGCTTTAAAAACGCCATCAGGCGGCGGCGCTGCCTGATTTTGACAGATGGGTTTTATGAATGGGAAGGCGATGTGCCGGGTAAAAAAAGACCCTATTACATCCACCGCCCCGACAATAGCCTTTTTACCTTCGCCGGCATTTGGGAACATTGGATGAGTGCTGATGGATCAGAGCTTGAATCCGCCGCCATGTTGACCACCGACCCCAATAACCTGATTGCCACCATCCATGACCGCAGCCCCGTGGTGATCCACCCTAAGGATTATGATCGCTGGCTGGATGGTGCGGAGGAGGATGTGAGAGACCTGTTGATGCCACCGCCCGATGACTATTTTGCAATGGAGCCCACCGTGATTCAACGCACCGCGCCGCCACCCAAGCCACATAAAACCGATCAATTAGACTTGTTGTAGAAATGTCATTCCTGCGCATTCTGCACCCGCACGAAAACATCTATGCCTATTATGATGGCCGTGTGCCGGGCTATCGCTTCAGCCCCGAGAAAAACTGGGTGGACGATGGCGCTTTATCATTGGGCATTGCCAGCTATGCCATCGTGAGCGGCGACTACGCGCTGGTATATGATACGCATTGCTCCAATGATTATGCCCGTGCCATTCGCAGCCATCTGAAAGGCGTGGGTGTTAAACATTTCACCGTGTTGCTCAGCCATTGGCACTTGGATCATGTGGCGGGCACCGAGGTCTTTGCCGATTGTGAAGTGATTGCCAATGCCAAGACAGCCGCTCATCTTACCAAACGCAAAGTCGCGATCGAAGCCGGAACCGACCACGGCCCACCCGCCATCAATCCGTTGATCCTGCCCAACAAAACTTTTTCAAGTGAAATGGATTTTGAACTTGGCGATCTGCGATTGAAATTTATCGCATGCAATATCCACAGCGATGACGCCAGTGTTGTGTGGTGGCCAGCACAAGGCATTTTGCTGGCGGGTGACACGATGGAAGACACCATCACCTATGTGGGCGAGCCGGAAAGTTTTGACATTCATCTCGCTGAACTTGACCGCCTGTGGGTGCTGGCCCCCAAGCAAATTCTGCCCAATCATGGCCATGATGAGGTGATTGCCCGTGGCGGCTACGGCAAAACCCTGATCCGCGCCACGCAGCAATATATACGCGTGTTGAAACGCATGGCAGCAGAACCAGAGCTGCGTGCCCAAGATTTGCGCCACCTGATTTCCGGTCCACTGGAAGCCGGCTGGGTGCATTATTTTGCACCGTATGAAGAGGTGCATAAAGAAAATGTGGAGATGGTGGTGAGGGCGAAACTCAACTGAGGAGCTTAAGGACCTCATCCGCCCTTCGGGCACCTTCTCCAGAGGAGAAGGGTGAAATCAAAGACTTGCTATTTAATGCGCTTCTCCTTTGGAGAAGCTGTCGCGAAGCGACTGATGAGGTCCCTAGACTCCATTCATCATTTCGCAGGCAAAACCTTCCCCGGGTTTAAAATCTCTTTGGTGTCCAGCATCGCTTTCACGGCCCGCATCATGTCCAGCTCAACGGGGGATTTGATTTTTTGCATTTCATCGCGTTTCAATTGGCCAATGCCATGTTCGGCGCTGATCGAGCCGCCAAGGCGCAACACCACCTCATTCACCGCATGGCCCAAATCCCACCACCTATCCAGAAATGCCTGCTTATCCATGCCGATGGGCTGCGACAAATTATAATGCAAATTGCCATCACCCAGATGACCAAAGGTCATCAGCCTTGTGCCAGGTAGGCAAGCCTCTACCGCAGGCCCCGCTTCAGCAATAAATTGCGGCACAGAAGAAATCGGCACCGAGATATCATTCTTGATCGAGCCGCCTTCAAATTTTTGCGATTCACTCATCAATTCACGGATATTCCACAGTGCTTGGCGCTGCGCTTCTGATTGCGCTACACTGCCATCGGTGACGATGCCTTGCGCCATCGCCAATTCAAGAATTTGCTCCATCAAATCGGGCGGCGCATCGGCAAGTTCAGTGAGCACATACCAGGGCGAGGGCGAAGTGAGGGGATTGGTGACACCCATATGCTTGACAGCAAAGCCCACACCAAGGGCCGCGATCAGCTCAAATGCAATGACGCGGTTGCCGCTTTTTGATTTGATGAGAGACAGCAGATCCACCGCCGCTTGTGGGCTGGGCACGGCCAGAAACGCTGTGTCATATCGCAGCGGTTGCGGATAAAGTTTGAGCACCGCCGCTGTAATAATGCCCAATGTGCCTTCAGCGCCGATGAACAGATTTTTGAGGTCATAACCTGTGTTGTTCTTGCGCAGTTTTTTCAAGCCATTCCAGATGCGCCCGTCTGCCAACACCACCTCAAGGCCTAAACACAAATCCCGCGCATTTCCATAGGCCAACACATTGAGGCCGCCCGCATTGCTGGACAGATTGCCCCCAATGCGGCACGAACCTTCAGATGCGATCTTGAGCGGAAACAGGCGGCCTGCGGCTTCGGCTGCGTCCTGAACATTTTTGAGAATGCATCCGCCTTCAACAGTGATCGTATAATCGGCTGCATCCACCTCAATGATCTTGGTCATGCGGTCGAGCGACAAAAGCACCTCATCCCCTTTGGGGATTTGGCCTCCCACCAACCCGGTGTTGCCCGATTGCGGCACAATCGCTGTGCCAGTTTCATGGGCGACCGCCATGATGCGCGACACTTCTTCGGTGTTCGCGGGGCGCAGCACCAAGGGTGACGTGCCAGGCCACAAATCCCGCCATTCCACCATATAGGCCTTCATTTCAGCAGTGTCGCGGATGGCGTGCTTGGCCCCTACGACATCGATCATGCGTTGAAGAGTGGTCTCTGAAACAGTCATCGTGGTGCCGCCGCGCGTTTTAGTCGGTCATTGATGGCCTCACCCAAACCGTGAATGGGAATAGGCGCCACAGCAATATGCGCCGCCCCAGTGGCATCAAGCTCATGCAACATGCGAAACAAATTGGCAGCCGCTTCCACCACATCACCCGAGGTTGAAAGACTGTGCGGCGAAGAAAACGGCCCAAAGCCCAAAAAGACTTCACCCGCTTCTGGCGCGGTGGCGTTGAGACGCATCAATGCGCGCGGCGCATAATGGCTTTCCAGCTGGCCAGGGGAATGAAGCGGGCCTGATTTTGGTTCAAGCAGCGCATAACCCAATGCAGCCTCAATCTCCTGCCGCGCCAGCCCGCCGGGCCGCAGCAATCGGGCCTGCCCATCCAAAAAACTCACCACTGTGGATTCCACGCCAACGGCACAGGGCCCACCATCCAGTACCATAGAAATTTTATGGCCCAATCCATCACGCACATGCTGCGCTGTGGTGGGGCTGATGCTGCCGGAAGGATTTGCCGATGGGGCCACCACGGGTTTCCCCACCGCACGCAGCAATTCCAAGGCGAGAGGATGTTTCGGCACCCGAAGCGCCAATGAGGGCAGTCCCGCAGAGGCCAGCAGCGACACATCACAACTGCTCCAACGCGGCACAACAAGTGTTAAAGGTCCGGGCCAAAACCGCGCCGCCAGCTTCAAAGCATCAGCCGAAAATTCGCCCAAGGCAAATGCTGCATCCACATCGGCCACATGGGCAATCAGCGGGTTAAATTGGGGCCTGCCTTTGGCGGCATAAATTTTTGCCACGGCGGCATCATCCGTTGCCAGCCCGCCAAGGCCATAAACCGTCTCTGTCGGGAAGGCTACCAGCTTTCCCGCCAAAAGCAAATCAGCCGCCTTGGAAATATCTCGTTCATGCGCCATAACCGCGCTATAGCATCGCTTTCAATTTTCAGCTACCCGTGCGCCTATGTCCACTTTTGTTTTCTCCCATCCCGCCTCGCTGGCCCATGTGACCCCTGATGGCCACCCCGAGCGCATAGACCGCATTCGCGCTGTACATGATGTGCTCCGCTCGCCCATCTTCAAATCTGTGGTAAATAGAGAAGCGCCTTTGGGCCGCGCCGAAGATATAGCACGCGCTCACACAGAAGAGCATTACCAGCGGATTTTGGCAGCGGCACCTGAAACGGGTTTTGAATATCTGGACTCTGATACGGTGATGTCGCCCGGCACATTGCCTGCCGTGCTCCGCGCTGTGGGCGGCGCAACAGCGGCTGTGGATGCTGTGTTCAAAAGTGAAGCACAAAACGCTTTTCTCGCCATGCGCCCGCCTGGCCACCACGCCGAACACAACCGCGCCATGGGCTTTTGCTTTTTCAATCAAGCCGCCATCGCCGCCTTTTATGCCCGCCATAAATATGGCGCTGAACGTGTGGCGGTGGTCGATTTTGATGTCCATCATGGCAACGGCACACAAGATATTTTTTGGAGCGATGCCGATATGTTTTATGGTTCCACCCACCAGATGCCGCTTTATCCTGGCTCGGGCGCGCGCAGCGAAACCGGCGTGGGCAATATCTTCAATGCACCCTTGAAGGCAGGCGATGGTGGCCCAGCCTTCCGCGAAGCGATGACCAACCAGATCCTCACCAACCTCAACGCGTTTGAGCCTGATCTGGTGATCATCAGCGCGGGCTTTGATGCCCATGTGCGCGATCCGCTAGGCAGCTTAGAACTGGAAGAGGCAGATTTTGCCTGGGTCACTTTGCAGCTTATGGAGATTGCCCAAACCCACTGTGAGGGCCGCGTTGTTTCGATTCTGGAAGGCGGCTATGATTTACAAGGGCTGGCGGGTGGCGTGGGCGCACATTTGGGCGCGTTGATACACGGTTCAGCCATTATGGGCGATGAGTTTGAAGATGAGGACGAGCAATAATGGCTGAAGAAGCGGACATCAAATCCTTGTCATTTGAGAAGGCGCTGGCGCTGCTGGAAGAGATTGTAGCCAAGCTGGAATCAGGCCGTGTGGACTTGGAAGAATCGATCAAGATTTATGAGCGCGGTGAAACACTGCGCAAACATTGCGAAGCCAAATTGGCCGAAGCCGAAGCCCGCATTGAAAAAATCACCCTTGGGGCAAATGGCAAGCCCACAGGAACAACGCCGCTGGATGTGGAGTGATCCGCCAACGCTTGGATGAGGCGCTCGTCGCCCGCATGCTTTACCCCAGTCGTGCTAGAGCGCGTGATGCGGTGTTGCGCGGCCTTGTGAAAGTGAATGGTGAGCCTGCGCGCAAGCCATCACAAACTGTTCTTCCTGATGCTAACCTTTCTACCATCGACCAAGGCAGTCAGTATGTTTCGCGCGCTGCGCTAAAACTGATCCACGCGCTGGATTATTTTAAAATTGAAGTGAAAGACCGCGTCTGCCTGGACATTGGAGCTTCAACAGGCGGGTTCACTGAGGTCTTGCTGGAGCGCGGGGCCAAACATGTGTTTGCCGTCGATGTGGGCCACAGCCAAATGATGCTGCGTGATGAGCGCATCACCCTGCATGAGGGTTTGAATATCCGCGATCTTGAACCTGAACATATTTCTGAGGATGTGTCTTTAATTACTTGTGATATAAGCTTTATTTCACTTGGAATTGCACTGCCATCTTGCCTCGATATGGTTGCAAACGGTACTAAAATTATCGCCCTCATCAAGCCACAATTTGAAGTGGGGCGCGATGGCATTGGCAAAGGCGGTATGGTGAGGGACGTGAATGCGCATGAGCGCGTGAATGAACATGTGATCCAGTTTTTCGTACAAAAAAAATGGTCCGTCTACGGATTAATTCCGTCTCCCATGGAAGGCGGAGACGGCAATCAGGAATTCCTGATTGCCGCCAAGAAAACTATTGTTGAATTGTGATACGGCCTTCGACTTTGGCGTCAATATTGCCCCTATTCTTGACCAGCACCAAAACATCATTGGCAACCAGTTTGGCATTGCCGCCGTTGATCGTCACTTTACCACCTTTGAGTGCCGTATACCCATCCCCACCATCCAACATATAGTCATTGGTGGCCAGCTTGTAGTCAGCTTTGGGGTCAAGCGGTTTGTCACCTATCATCACCGAAATAACGCGAGAGCCCGCTGGCTTTTTGACATCCGCGATCACCTTCATGCCCGCAACCTGCGGAAAGCGCCCCGCGCCATCTGCAAATTTGCTAAACCCATTTTCCAAGGCATCATGCACCTGTTGGCCTGAAACAGTCGTGAGCACGGTCACATTGCCATAGGGAAGTTCAGTCAAAATATCTTTGCGGGTAATATCAGCCCCTGCTGCATACTCCTTATCGCCGCGAATGCCGCCCCCATTGGTGATGGCAATATCAGCCCCCACAGCGCCTTTCATTGCATCGGCAATGAAATTGCCAATTGCCGTTTCCTGTTTGCGCACCATGTTACGGCGGCTATCTAGTGGCCCAACCGTCTTGCCGATGACAACATTGAGTTCCTTGTTAAGTTCGGCATTGTATCCGTCAACCAGCGTTTGAGTCTCGGCATCGGGCTTTACGGTTGCTGTGTCAATGAAGCGGAATCCTGGCTCCCATTTTACGCTACGCTTGCCATCTTTAACTTCGACGTTGATGGTGAGATCCACGGGTACCAGATAATTGGCGTCAATCGAAGTTTCGATATAGGCAGTTATGCCATTATATTCCATGGCCAATTCATGGTCATCGCCTGAAAGAATGACATCAAAGGCCTTTGAATCGATCAATAGAGCATCTTGGGATCGCGGTGTTTGTGACACTGCAACAACAATATCCGCTCCATCTTTACGTGCTTTTTGTGCAGCCGCCACACCTGATGTAACACCATTGGCAAATTTCAAATCGCCAGTATTAGCCACTTCGGGCGAAGTATCCTGGGCTATCGGAACAAGCGCCACTTTCACGCCTTGAATGTCTTTCACCATCACACCGCCCAAGCCGGCAAAATTTGAACCATCAGCATTTGTGATGTTTACAGCCGCCCATGGATATTTTGATTGTTTTGCCCGCAAGACGAAATTTTCTTTGCCGACGTCAAACTCATGGTTGCCCGGAACCGCCAAATCAAACGGCACGAGATTTGTAAGCGCTATCATGTTCTCGCCCTTGTCAAGGCTCGAGAGCAACGAAGGCGAGATCATATCACCATCAAAAGCATAGATAAAATTTGGGTTGGCGGCGCGTTCTGCTTTTGCCACCGCATTGAGGCGGGCCGGGCCTCCCCGGGTTTTGTTTCCCTCAAATTTATAGACATCTCCCACGCCGAGCAGCGTAATCTTAACTGTCTCAGCCTCCGCCGTAACTGAAAGGGCAGCACCTATTGTAAAAGCCGCAGCAAGGATTGAAGTTTTGCGCATCATTTTATCCTCATTTGTTAAACAAACGACAAACTTAAGATCAGAAAGACTGCAAAGATGTGACGACTATTTTTGTGCCTTCACCTTCAGGCGGTAAGCGTGCAGCAGTGGCTCGGTATAGCCATTCGGCTGCGCCTCACCTTTGAAGATCAAATCACAGGCAGCCAAAAATGCCAACGACTTTTCAAAGTCAGCAGCCATAGGTTGATAAAGTGGATCACCCGCATTTTGTGCATCCACCACTGCGGCCATGCGTTTCAATGTTTCCAACACTTGGGCCTTGCTGCACACGCCATGTTTCAGCCAATTGGCAATGTGTTGCGAGGAGATGCGCAAAGTGGCGCGGTCTTCCATCAACCCCACATTGTTGATGTCTGGCACCTTGGAGCAGCCAACGCCTTGGTCCACCCAGCGCACCACATAGCCCAGCAGGCCTTGGGCATTATTGTCCAGCTCCTTCTGAATATCATCCGCACTCCAATTGGGCCGCTGCACCACAGGCACGCAGAGAATATCATCCAGCTTGGCGCGCGGACGTGACGTCAAACGCTCCTGAACCGCGCTCACCAGCACCTTGTGATAATGCGTGGCGTGCAGCGTGGCCGCCGTGGGCGAGGGCACCCAGGCGGTGTTGGCCCCCGCTTTCGGGTGGGCAATTTTCTGAGTCAGCATATCTGCCATCTTGTCGGGCATAGCCCACATGCCCTTGCCGATTTGCGCCTTGCCCGGCAGCTTGGCAGCAAGGCCATTATCCACATTCCAATTTTCATAAGCACCGATCCAGGCGGCCGATTTCATATCGCCCTTGCGCAGCATTGGGCCTGCGGCCATCGAGGTGTGAATTTCATCACCGGTACGATCCAGAAAGCCCGTATTGATGAACACCACGCGGTCTTTGGCGGCGCGGATGCATTCTTTCAAATTGATGGTGGTGCGTCGCTCTTCATCCATGATGCCGATTTTGAGGGTGAGCGGCTTCATGCCCAACACCTGTTCCACGCGAGCAAATATTTTGCAGGCGAAAGCCACTTCATCCGGTCCATGCATCTTGGGCTTCACGATATAAACCGAGCCTGTGCGAGAGTTGCGGCCTTTGTCGTGAAGTGCGACCAAGCTGGTGATCATGGCATCCATAATGCCTTCCGGCACCTCAAGGCCCTGCGCATAGATGATGGCAGGATTCGTCATCAAATGCCCCACATTGCGCACCAGCATCAGTGAACGCCCATGCAGGGTGAAGTCTCGGCCACTTCCATCAGTGTAGCGACGATCAGAATTCAGTCGTCGCGTAAAGGTCTTTCCACCTTTGGTTAGCTCCTCAGTCAAATCACCCTTCATCAACCCCAGCCAGTTGCGGTAGACCAGCACCTTGTCTTCAGCGTCAACCGCAGCAACAGAATCTTCACAATCCATGATTGTTGTTAACGCGCTCTCGATCACGACGTCAG
>JAGWUY010000044.1 GCA_028868255.1 Alphaproteobacteria bacterium
GCCTTGATGTGACCAAAGATTTGGGCGGCGAAAATTACGTGATGTGGGGTGGCCGCGAAGGCTATGAAACCCTGATCAACACCCGCATCGGTCAAGAGCTGAAGCAGGCCGGGCGCTTCCTTTCTATGGTTGTTGAGTACAAGCACAAAATTGGTTTCAAAGGCCCAATTTTGATAGAGCCAAAGCCCAAGGAGCCTTCAACCCATCAATATGATTATGATGTGGCCACCATCTATGGCCTGCTCAAAGCTTACGGTCTTGAGAATGATGTGAAGATGAACATTGAACAGAACCACGCCATTCTGGCTGGCCACACATTTGAGCATGAAATCGCTCTGGCGGCGTCACTCGGCATTTTCGGTTCGCTGGACCTCAATCGCGGTGGCTATCAAGTGGGCTGGGATACCGATCAATTTGCGAT
The DNA here is from genome assembly GCA_028868255.1 of Alphaproteobacteria bacterium. GTDB lineage: Bacteria > Pseudomonadota > Alphaproteobacteria > Rhizobiales > Aestuariivirgaceae > Aestuariivirga. The sequence goes on from JAGWUY010000044.1 coordinate 422, forward strand.
GAATGTGCCGGAACTCACATTAATGATGCTGGAGGTGATCCGTGCTGGTGGCTTCACCACAGGGGGCATGAATTTCGATGCCAAAATTCGCCGCCAATCGCTTGACCCGGATGATCTGCTTTATGCGCATGTGGCTTCGATGGATGCCTGTGCGCGCGGGCTTTTGAACGCCGCCAAGATCATTGAAGATGGCAAGCTCGATGCCGAAATCGCCAAGCGCTATGCGGGATGGGACAAGCCAGAAAACAAGGCCATGTTGGAAAAGGGTGCGACTCTTGAGGCAATCGCCGCGCGCGTGCATGCCAACAAGATTGAGCCACAGCCAAAATCGGGCCGTCAGGAATATCTCGAAGGTTTGTTGAATGATGTTTGAGTGAGCCCCTCCCCCTCGCGGGGAGGGAAAGCCGCGAAGCGGCAGGGTGGGGCATTTGCGTCACACATCCCCACCCAAACGCTGGCGCGTTTTACCCTCCCCATAAAGGGGAGGGTCTGAAAAAATGGGAGAACACAATCATGGCCATTGAAGGCTCAAAGAACCAGAAAAACACAGGGCGCATTCGCTATGGCATGGTGGGCGGCGGGCAAGGCGCATTTATTGGTGCCGTGCACCGCATAGCGGCGCGCATTGATGACAAATATGAATTCGTGGCGGGTGCCCTTTCAGCCGATGCCGCCAAGGCCAAAGCCTCAGGCGAGGAATTGGGCCTTCATGCTGACCGGATTTATTCTGACTACAAAGCCATGGCGAAAGCCGAAGCCGCGCGCGCTGATGGCATCGAAGCTGTGGCCATCGTCACCCCCAATCACATGCATTTCCCTGTGGCCAAGGCTTTCATTGAAGCGGGCATTCATGTGATTTGCGACAAGCCGCTTTCTCTCAATCTGAAAGAGGCCAAGGCGCTTGAGGCGCTGCTCAAGAAAAAACCCAATGTGATTTTCGCCCTCACCCACAATTATTCCGGCTACCCCATGATCCGCCAAGCGCGGGAGATGGTGGAGAATGGCGAGCTCGGCGAAATCCGTCTGGTGCAAGGTGAATATCCGCAGGATTGGCTGGCCACGGATCTGGAAAAAACAGGCCAGAAGCAAGCGGCTTGGCGCACTGACCCCAAGCGCTCCGGCGCTGGTGGCTGCGTGGGCGATATTGGCACCCACACCTATCAACTGGGCAATTATGTTTCGGGGCTAACCGCCATTGAACTCTCAGCCGAACTCACCAGTTTCGTCAAAGGCCGCAAGCTGGATGATGATGTGGATGTGCGGCTGCATTACAAGGGCGGTGCTAAAGGCCATATCTGGGCCAGCCAAGTGGCCGTGGGCCATGAGAATGGCTTGAAGCTGCGCGTCTATGGCACCAAGGGCGGCATTGAATGGGTGCAGGCTGACCCCAACTATTTGTGGTTCACACCACTGGGTGGCCAGAAGCGCCTGATCACACGCGGTGGTTCGGGCGCTGGTGCTGCCGCCTCTCGCGTCACCCGTGTGCCCGGTGGCCACCCCGAAGGCTATTTGGAAGGCTTTGCCAACATCTATTCTGAAGTGGCGCAGGCCATCCTTGCCAAACGCACGGGAAAGAAGCTGGACAAGGCCATTCAGTTCCCCGGCATTAAAGACGGCGTAGAAGGCATGGCCTTTATCGATGCTTGCGTGAAGTCATCAGCCAAGCATGGAAAGTGGACGAAGGTGTAATGCCAATCGCTCCACCGGCACCCCGGCTGCTGACGCGCAAAGCGCATCGCCAATTCCTGCTCAATCAAGCTGTGGCGCTGGTGGATTTTTTTCAAACGGCGGCCTTCAATCCCAAGGGTGGGTTTTTCATACTCAGCAGCGAAGGCAAGCCCCTGCCGCCGCAGCCTCAACATCAGGGCGTTGAGCGGCAGATTCACGACACGTCGCGTATGGTGCATTGCTTTGCCATTGCGCATCAGTTGGGGCTGCCGGGGGCTGACCGCACCATCGATCACGGTCTTGATTATATTTGGCGCAGGCACCGCGACCTCCACCATGGCGGCTATTTCTGGGGTGTGGATGATGCAGGGGCCACCAATCCTTCCAAACAGGCCTATGGTCATGCCTTTGTATTGCTGGCTGGCGCATCGGCCAAGGTGGTGGGCCACCCGGATGCTGACCGCCTGATTGGTGACGTAACCGAGATTTTGCACAAACGCTTCTGGCAAAAAGATTTTGGCGCGGCTGTTGATGAATGCAGTGCAGATTGGAGTACCACCAACCCCTATCGTGGCCAGAATGCCAATATGCATTTGGCGGAAGCCACTATGGCCGCCTTTGAGGCTACGGGCGACAAGACCTATCTGGAAATGGCTATCCGCATTGCGGCGCTGATCATCAACCGCCATGCGCGAGCGCAAAGTTGGCGTGTGGCTGAACATTTTGATGCACAATGGACTGTTGACCGCGCCTATGAAGGCGACCCCATGTTCCGCCCGCGCGGGCACACGCCGGGCCATGCGCTTGAATGGTCACGCCTGTTGGTGCAGATGTGGCAGCTTGCCGGCCAGTGCCACGCGTGGATGATTGAAGCGGCCAAAGCCCTGTTCTTGAACACCGTGAAAATCGGCTGGGATCATGGGCAGGGCGGCTTTTTTTACACACTGGATTGGCAGGATAAGCCAGATCAAGCTGAGCGCTTCTGGTGGCCTTGTGCAGAAGGCATAGGTGCTGCTGCCGTGCTGGGCCAAGTTGATGACGACCCGCAATTTGAAGAGTGGTATGCCCGCATCTGGGGCTTTGTGCGCAATCATGTGATTGACGAAAAACATGGCGGTTGGCACCCGGAACTTGATGCCCATCTTCATCCGGTCAGCCGCGTTTTTGTGGGCAAGCCCGACATCTATCACGCCCTGCAAGCTTGCGTCATCCCGCTGGTGCCCGCTACGGGCAGTTTGACCAAAGGTTTGACTGACCCACAAGTGCTTGCTGCGCTTTAAAACACAGGTGGCATCATATCGGCTTCAAGCTCATGCGCTTTTACCGTTTCATACCATGCAGTCACAAGGCCTGCGCCGATTATCAATGCCATGCCGACATAAGCCAAAATATCCGGATATTCACCAAACACCAACATGGATGATATGACAGCAAACACCACTTCGGAATATCGAAATGGAGCCGTTGCTGAAAGCTCACCCAGCCTTACGCTGGACACGATCAAGAGATAGCCCACTGTGATAAATAGGCCCGCCCCGATGAGCAGTTTGATATTCCACGGCTCCATCGCTTTGGCGCCTTCAAAAAAGGCATAGCCCCAGCCCGCAAGTGAAACAAAAACCGAGTTGCTGAGGGTGATGATCGGCAGCGGCACAGTGGGTGGAATGCGTTTGGTCACCAGATCGCGCAACGCCACCACCAAAACGGTACACAGCGCCATAACCTGATAGGCTGCAATATTGTTGAGTGTCGGCTTTACAATCAGCAGCACGCCCGCAAAACCGACAAGAATGGCGAGCCAGCGCGTGGGGCTGCCTTTCTCGCCCAAAAACAAGATGGCGAGCATCGTGACCACCAAGGGAACGGACTGCATGATGGCGGCCAAATTGCCCAATGGCGTGTACATCAGTGCGCCAACAAAAAAAAATGACCCAGCCACGTCAAAAACCGAACGGGCCAGCACATGAGGTTCGAAGATTTGCGGGATAGATGACAGTAGTTTTTGCTGGGCGCACAGCGCGAGCAAAAACAGCGTAGACATCACGCCGATTGCACCGATGATTTGCGCTGGTGGCAGGCTGGCCCCGATCACTTTAATCTGGGTGTCAGCGATGACAAAGCTCAATGTTGTGGCCACCATCAAGATGGATGGACGCATGAGTGCTTTTGAAATCGTGATGAACATCGTGGCCTTGTAGCGGGAAAGTTTTCTGCTTGCCAGCGGGCAGAACACGCCTTGACATTGTTTTCGTCGGCGCAATGTGAGAAGATGCAGAAACGGATGGAGCGTGGGAGGAGCCAATGTCACCCGACAAAAAATCAGAACGGCGAGAACAACGCATCACAGAACTGGCCCATCAATATTGGGAAGCAGAAGGAAAGCCCGAGGGCATGGCGGAAACCCATTGGTTGCGGGCCGTGGCTGTTGTCGATGCTGAATCGGTGCGTGCAAAAACAAAAGCCAAAGCTGCTAAGAAGGCTCCTGCAAAAAAAACAGCCCAGGCGAAGACATAACAACATGCCGACGTTGATTGTGGTGCTGTTGCCGAGGATCAGGCGGCCAATAAAACCACGCGGTTGCGACCTTGTTTTTTTGCTTCATAGAGGCCGGCGTCTGCGTGTTGCAGAACGCGCTTCCAGTCATTGGCTTTTTTCGTGGTCACGCCACCAATAGACACAGTTAGCGTGTGGCGGTTCTCAGCCGTTGGCTTGAACTCAAGGGCGTTGATGCTAGCGCGGATGCGCTCTGAAATTGCTCTGGCATCCGATTTTCGTGCCCCTTTCAGGAAAACACCAAACTCCTCGCCTCCGAGGCGTCCCACGACATCGTTGCTGCGCACCGCAGCACTGATGGTCTGTGCGATCACAATCAAAGCCTCATCTCCAATCAAATGGCCAAAGCGATCATTGATTTGTTTGAAGTGATCTGCGTCTATCATCAGCAGCGTTCCCTGCTGTTGATCTTCTTTCAGACTTTCGATGTGTTCCAAAAAAGCGGTGCGATTGAGCACGCCCGTCATGTCATCTTTGCGTGATTTTTCAGTAAGCTGCGCGTGCAGGGCCGCAAGCTCTCGGTAAGCGGCTTGCAAATTCTTGTTCAACTCGGCGGCTTGGTCTGCCTTATGAATCAAATAGGACAAAAGTGGAAAACTGACCAGAAAAGGCAGAATTGTCATCAAATAATAGGCGCTGGGGGCTGGCTTTTCACCCATCAAAGGGATGGTTGCCAGAACAACAAAGGTTGTCACCATCGTTATGGCAACTGAAACAAAACCCGCGCGGAGATAAGTTTCCATCATACCGAGCAACTAGACGCGGGCAAATTTAGAAGTCGTGAATCTGGATTAGCAATTTCCAGCTATAGTTTACACTTCGTTTCATGTTCATGTTGAGGCTGTCATATAAAATGAGGGGCGCACCTCATTTTCTGCTTTCATAGCGACACAAATCCTCTATAAGCGGCCCGAAATCTGAAACGTGAGGAGCTATGAATGGCTAAGGTAAGAGTTGCAATTAATGGTTTTGGCCGCATCGGCCGCAATGTGGTGCGCGCGATTTACGAATCAGGCCGCACAGATATCGACGTGGTGGCCATCAATGATCTGGGCCCCGTTGAAACCAACGCCCATTTGCTGCGCTTTGACTCGGTGCATGGCCGCTTTCCCCATGAAGTAAAAGTGGATGGCGATTCAATTAACATTGGCACAGACAAATTCAAAGTTACGGCCCATAAAGATCCATCGCAATTGCCTTGGAAAGAACTGGGTGTTGATATTGCACTGGAATGCACCGGCATCTTCACCGCAAAAGACAAGGCTTCCGCGCATTTGACAGCTGGGGCCAAGCGCGTGCTGGTTTCGGCACCTGCTGACGGCGCTGATTTCACGGTTGTCTATGGCGTGAACCATCAGGGCCTGACCAAGGATCACATTGTTGTGTCCAACGCGTCTTGCACCACCAACTGCCTGGCACCTGTGGTTTCGGTTTTGAACGACACTGTGGGCATTGATCATGGTTTTATGACCACGATCCACGCCTACACGGGCGACCAGCCCACCCTCGATACGATGCACAAGGATCTTTACCGTGGCCGCGCTGCTGCCATGTCCATGATCCCCACATCAACGGGCGCTGCCAAGGCCATTGGCCTTGTGATCCCCGCTCTCAAGGGCCGTCTGGATGGCACATCGATCCGCGTGCCAACGCCAAATGTTTCGGTTGTTGACTTCAAATTTGTGGCCAAGCGCGCCACAAGCGTTGAAGAAATCAATGGCGCCATCAAGGCCGCTGCCGAAGGCAAGCTCAAAGGCATTCTGGGCTATACCACTCAGCCTAACGTGTCGATTGACTTCAACCATGACAGCCACTCTTCGACATTCCACATGGATCAAACCAAGGTCATGGAAGGCACATTCGTGCGCATCCTCTCCTGGTATGACAATGAATGGGGTTTCTCCAACCGCATGGGCGACACTGCTGTGGCCATGGGCAAGTTGCTGTAAACCAGTTGGAACGTTTTCGGAAAGACGCCCGCAGCGATGCGGGCGTTTTTTTGTTTTTTCCCCTCCCCCTTGTGGGAAGGGTGAAGGCGGAAGAAAACACCAAGAATACTCAAATCGTTTGATACCGCGCAATGGCGGAGCGTTCGATGGCGGCGGTGACCAGCTTGTCGAGGCCCAAAGCATCGCGCAGAATGGCGAGGAAGCGTAATTCTTCGCGCCCCACCACCAAATCAGAAGCGGCCACTTCGACCGCCAGCGCATAGGCGGTTTCCTTCAGTTTGGGGGCCAGTTGATTGTTGACCAGCCCCAACACCGTGGTCATGCCTTCTTCATTTTGCAGAATATCGCTGCATTCCTGCGTGATGGTTAGCAGGCGTGCGCGATCAAAGTTTTTGAATATGGGCAGGCGGCGAATGAGCAGCTCAATTTCCTGCAATTCATCCGTGCTGATGCGGCCTTCCACAGCCGACATCATAACCATGACATAGATCAAGGCTTGTTGGTTTGAAATGGTGCCGGGCATGATGTTCCTCGTTTTGAATTGTCTTAGCTACGGTCTGGGAAGAGGGTTGTCCAGCGCGAAAGATTTAACCAACTCAATCGCATCCACCAGACCCACGCGGTCAATCTGGATGCCGGGCGGGAAGGCTGTGATGAAGCGCGTGGCCAGACGCGGATCGAGAATCACGAAGCAGCCGCGATCTCCCTCGCGGCGGATGAGGCGGCCAAAGGCTTGGCGCAATTTCAGGCGCACCGACATATCCTTGTAGGCATTGCCACCAAAGGCCTCGGCGCGGGCGCGTTCTAAAATCGTCGGTGTTGACCATGGCACGCGGTCCAACACAATCAGGCGCAAACTGTCACCCGGCACATCCACACCATCACGCACCGCATCTGTGCCTAGCAGGCAGGCATCACGTTCGGCCCGGAACATATCCACCAGCGTTCCCGTATCCATCGGGTCAACATGCTGGGCATAGAGAGCCAAACCGATTTTGGCCAAAGGCTGAGCGATGCGCTTGTGGACGGCACGCAGGCGGGCAATGGCAGTGAACAGCCCCAAGCCTCCGCCGCCTGAGGCCATGAACAGCTCACGGTAGGCCGCTGCAATTTGATCCATGTCTTCGCGGTTCACGTCGGTCACCACAATCACGCGGCTGTTGGATTTGTAATCAAAGGGTGAGTCATAGCCCGCGCGTTTTACCGGATAGGGCAAGTGAATGGCACCGGTGCGCATTTCGGCATTCGTCCAATCATCGGGCACATCGGGTGGGCGGTCTTTCAACGTTGCCGAAGTGATGATCAATCCATCGGCACTGCGCAGCACGGTGTTGGCCAGCGGCACGGACGGGTCAACCCAATGGCTGTGCAGGCCTACATCGGCCTCGCGGCCAAAAATCTGTGCGATCTCGAACCAATTGATAAACAACGCATCGGGCGCTTCAATCAATTGTGTGAGCATCGCAATCCAGCCACCCAAAATCAGCTCACCCCGCCGTTTGAGGGAGCGGGCGAGGCTTTCAATGCGTCCGCGATCATTGGTGGAAAGTTCGGCTGCTTCATCATCCAGTTTCTTGAGCAACAGATTGGCCAGTGCGGCCATGGGTTTTTTCAAGTCAGTCAGATTGGAGACAAGATCCTCCACCGCGTCGGGCAGGCCTTGCACCAGTGGCAGGCAATCGGTTTCCAGCGCATTGCTGTTGGAGGGTTCAGACCGCGCCAAAACCTGCTGTCGCACCAGCGCCAAAAATTCTTCTGCTGATCCCTCTGGTTGGCCCGATTGAATGCGTCTGGTCCAGCCGGGGCCGGGCAGTGATGTGGCCGCGCGCAGAACCTGATGCAGCATTTTTTCGGCGTCCGTTTGATCGGCCACCAGATCACCCAAACGTTCTGCCAGGCCCCGCCCCCGTCTGCGTTCGGTTTCTGGCCCGCGCAGCCAACGCCGCAGCTCTGAGGCTTCCATGGCAGTGAGATGGCCCGAAAAAGCGCTGTCAGCGGCATCAAACAAATGATGGCCTTCATCAAAAACAATGCGGCGAATGCCGCCGGGGGCCGCCTCTTCATCCGGCGTTTTGGCCACGCCAATGGTTTGATCAATCGCTGCTTGGTGCAGCACCAAAGCGTGATTGGCGATCACAATATCAGCATTGCGCCCTGCCCGCACCGAGCGCTCTATAAAGCAGCGGCGGTAATGCGAGCAGGCGGCATAGATACATTCGCCACGTCTATCTGTCAGCCCCAAAGCTGACGGTGTGAGGCCGCGAGATTCGCCATCCAGTGACACGTCCTGAAACAGGCTGAGCACCCAGCTTGGAAAATCGCCGCCCACAATGTCACCATCGCGGCTGAACCGCGCCCAGCGTGCAATCAGCGCCGCCAAAAGGGCCGAGCGCGCATTGGCATTGGTTAGGCGGCCAAACACCTCCTGCATGTTCAAGAGGCAAGCATAATTTTCACGGCCTTTGCGGATCACGATACGCTCGCGCCTTTCGGCAGGGTCTTGCACCAACCGCCCCGTTTCCTGATCCAGCTGGCGTTGCAGGTTTTTGGTGTAGGTCGAAATCCAAACTGGTGCATTGTTCTTGCGCGCCCAGAGATAAGATGGTGCCAGATAGCCCAAGGTTTTGCCGAGGCCTGTGCCTGCTTCGGCCAGAAGAATATTGTTGATGTCCTTGCGCTCACGCGGTGCAAAAGCATGGGTGGCGGTGGCGGCATAATCACGCTGGCTTATGCGGGGTTCGGCATCCTGATCCAAAATCTCGCGCAAGAAAATACGAGCTTCATCTTCACTTACGCCGAGCTGCGTGCCGGGCGGCCTTGTGCCGTCATCCTCCCATTCTTCCACCCGGTCCCACACATTCAACCCGGTGGCAAAGCCACCCACATCCATTTTCGGATTGGCCTTCAGAAGCGCCGCCATCACCGCTTTTGCCCAAGGCCAATTGGCGCGGGCCAGAAATGTGGCCAGTTCGGCTGCTTCACGTAGCAAGGGATAGTTTTTGTTGTACAGGCGCTGCAGCAAGTCATCCACCACCGCCAGCGCGGTCTCGGTTTCAGTCTCGGTTGGCTCAACCGCCAATGCCCGGGCAAAGCCTGATGGTGTGGGCGTGGCGATGCGGGCAGGCACCACAAAGGCAAAGAGTTCAGCCACATCAAAATGGCGTTGTTCCCTTGCGGCGCGGATCAGGCTTTTGGGGGCTGACGCAGCCGCCCCCAACCGTTCAATCAAAAAATGGGCATGGCAAATCAGGTGGGGCGTGGCCGAAAGCCTGGCCAAGGCCGCTGCCGCCCCCAGTCTTTCGCCGCCCACAACAGCCCCCAAGCCCTGACCAATGGCCACAGGTGGAAGGGGTAATTTATGGTCAGTTGCGTTCACCCTGCTCTCATAGGTGTGATTCAAGTGATTGACCACAGGCATATCGCTGCCTTATGACGCGCCCATCTATGTGAACTGGAATTTCTCATGACTGTTGACCCTGCTCTTCGCGCTGCCGCTCTGGACTCAAAGGCCTGGCCTTTTGAGGAAGCCCGCAAGGTTTTGGCACGCGCCAAAAAGCTGGGCAAAACCGAAGTGATTTTTGAAACGGGTTATGGCCCCTCAGGCCTGCCGCACTTGGGCACATTTGGCGAAGTGGCGCGCACCACCATGGTGCGCCATGCCTTTCACACCATGTGCGATATTCCCACACGCCTCTTGTGTTTTTCTGATGATATGGACGGCATGCGCAAAATTCCGGAAAATGTGCCGGACCGCTCCTTCCTTGAGCCGCATTTGCACAAGCCGCTCACCACCGTGCCAAACCCTTATGGCGAAGGTTTCGAAAGCTACGGCCACCACAACAATGCCATGCTGCGCCGGTTCTTGGATACATTCGGTTTTGATTATGAATTCGCCTCAGCAACGGAATATTATAAGTCCGGCAAGCTCGATAAGATCCTGCTGCATGCGCTGGAAAAATTTGATGAGATCATGGCGGTGATGTTGCCCACTTTGGGGCCAGAGCGTCAGGCCACCTATTCGCCCTTCCTGCCGATCTCGCCCAAAACGGGCCGGGTACTTTACGTGCCCATGAAATCGGTGGATGCGAAAGCCGGCACCATCACCTTCCTCGATGAAGATGGCACAGAAACCACATTGCCCGTGACGGGTGGCAAGGTGAAGCTGCAATGGAAGCCTGATTTCGGCGCGCGCTGGGCGGCGCTGGGCATTGATTTTGAAATGTTCGGCAAGGATCACCAAACCAATGCTGTGGTTTATGATGCCATCTGCAATCTGCTCGGCGGTGTGGCGCCAGAGCATTATGTGTATGAGCTGTTTCTGGACGATAAGGGCCAGAAGATTTCCAAATCCAAAGGCAATGGGCTGACCATTGATGAGTGGTTGCAATATGCCGCCACGGATTCACTTGCGCTTTACATGTTCACCAAGCCCCGCGAGGCCAAGCGGCTATATTTTGATGTGATCCCGCGTGCGGTGGATGATTACTCGGCTTTCCTTGCCGCCTATCCGCGGCAAGACCTGAAAGACCAGCTGATGAACCCGGTGTGGCACATTCATGCCGGCAATCCGCCAGCACCGGAGAAGGATGCTGTGTCTTTTGCCTTGCTGCTCAATCTGGTGGCGGTGGCCAACACGGAAGATAAATCTGTTTTATGGGCCTTCCTCAAGCGCTATGCACCCACGCTGGATGCCGCAACCCATCCACGCCTAGATGCGATGGTGGGCTTTGCCATTCGCTATTTTATTGATTTCGTGAAGCCGAACAAGACCTACCGCGCCGCAACGGCGGATGAGGCTGTGGCGCTCAAAGCCCTGTCGGATGCCTTGGGCGAATTGCCAGAAGGTTCAACGCCGGAAGCCATTCAACAAAAGGTTTACGACATTGGCCGCCGTGATCCCTACACCACCACGCAAAAAGATGGCTCCATCGGTGTCGCTCAAAGCTGGTTCAACATGCTTTATCAAGTGCTGCTGGGCGAAGAAAAGGGGCCACGCTTTGGCAGTTTTACGGCGCTCTATGGCATTGGCAATACAAGAAAGTTGATTGAAAAGGCGCTGGCGGGCGACCTGCTAAAATAAACTTCCTAAATAACGTCAGTAGAAAGAAACTCGTTTAGTCTTTCAGCAATCGCTTTTCTTCTTGCATTCAAGAAATCTTTGTAGACTTCGAGTTCCAATAGATGCGAATCTTTTGGAATGCATTGTGCTTGCATTTGTTCCAAGTGCGTCCCCATCAAACTTGTCAAATATTCTTTTGGTAGTTTGTCACTTATTTTTCGATTAGTTCTTCCGCCTATAAACGCGAGGTTAGAAATGTCATCTGATTCACGCGACGAGAATCTTTCTTTTAGCGTCGCTTTTGGAAATATGTGGTGAAATTGTAACTTGTGGATCGAACCATTATGATCAAGGGATATTGCTAAATTTGAGCTCCAATCTTTTGCTCCTTTCTCTTTAAACGCAATAAACATCGTTTTGAAGAGTGCGCTATTTTGATTTCTACCCTCCAATTCTTCTGGTACTATTTCCAAGCGACCTACTTGAGACCTCAAACGCTCAATTAGCTCGCTAGCGCCTTTACCGCCTCGAATTACTGCCAAATCTTGATCGAGAAGTGTTTCCGAAGAACCGCGAGAATACCGCCCCTTAGCGTTCGCAAGAAGTGCCCATTGCCGTAACAGTTTTGACTCGGAAGAATCTATTTCAAAGTTTCGCCTATGCGCGTGGAATCCGATCATAATCAAAAGGTACGGAGATGCTAATAGAGCTGGACTTTCGATGCCCAAATTACTTTTGAGAAAGTTGATTGCAAATTCCATTCCCGCAATTGCATCCGACCAGGCTGCTTTCAGTTTTTCGGAAGATTGGCTTGAAACCGTAAGAAACCTCGATTGCCCGGTACAAAATGAAATCAAATTTTTCAAATGCAAGCCCATATCCAAGTTAAATCCTTTGGCAGAACATTCTTCTTGGAAATTCTGGAATTGCACAAGCGCGCCCCGCCATTTAGCAGTGATTTGAGCTAGAGCCAGATCTGAACTTCGTAATTTGGTTCCTAATGAATTTACGCGAACAAAAATCTGAGTAACCTCATCATAGGAAAGTGCTCGCTCGAGCACATCCATTCTATAAATGTACTTACGAATACTCCTCACACGAGCAAGACGCTTGCTGTACTTGGAGTAGTTAGGGTCGCTAAATTCCTTGATCCCCGCTCTTTGCAAAAAAGGCGCATCTTCGTCAGTTCTAAATATGTCAGACACTTTTACCCAATGAGGTGATTGTTCCAATTTTTTAGAGTTCACTACAAACGCTTTTTTCTCAAATATTTTTTGCAGTTCATTTTCAGAGGCGTCAGCATTGTCTTCGGTTATGTTGTCTTCGCTTTCTTCGTCATCATCTGT
>JAGWUY010000045.1 GCA_028868255.1 Alphaproteobacteria bacterium
AGCGCGATCTGGCCTGCGGTGGATAACACTTCACCAATGGATTTTTCCGCGCTGGTAATGGGCGTGCCCTTTATTAATCCCTCGCCTGCCACAGGCAGAATGCGGCTGCGGGCTGTGCCACGGTGCTGCATACGTGACACAACTTCTTGGCCCACATAACAGCCCTTAATGAAGCTTATGCCACCAAACTGATCGAAATTTGCTTCATGCGGAAAAAGCACATTGCTGCCGATGTCAGCCACGCTATCAGCCAGGCCGAGGGTAATTCGAACCTCATCATAACTTGACGTTGGAGCGACCCCCACCCTAACCCTCCCCACAGGGGGGAGGGGACTATTTATAAAACCACGTTTTCCCATGCCAGCATGGCGTGGATCAACAAAACCTTCATCCCCTACGCCAATTTCCAGATCATCCCGCGCCGCAATCTCGATCTTGGCGCGGAGCTTATACATCTTCAATTTTTGCAGCAGGGACTCGCGTTGTTCAAGTGCACAATCCAACAAAATCTGCTCGCCCGCATTGAACACAAACACATCATGTAAAATTTTGCCCTGTGGTGAGAGCAGCGCACCATAGGCCGCCTGCCCCTGCCCCAGTTGCGCCACATCACAGGTGAGCAGATTGTGCAAAAGGGCCAAAGCGCCGTCGCCCTGAAGGGCAATCACCGCGCGATCGGCAAGGCGTTGTGGTTCAAAAGTTATAGTGGTCATGTATGGTGTTTAGCATTTAAATTGGCGCAATGAACATGTTCGCCATTATTTTTAGCACGTCATTCCCGCGAAAGCGGGAATCTCTGTTAAAACCGCAAACGCAGATTCCCGCTTTCGCGGGAATGACGAATAATGGGGGCGCGGAAATGACGAAAAAAAGGGTAAGCGTCCATGCAGGTTGATCTACTTCTCAAAGGCGGCACAGTGGTCAACCAGAATGGCCGCACCGAAACCGATATTGCAGTTCTGAATGGCCATATTGTGGGCTTTGGCGCGGGCTTTACCGCTGCTGAAACGCTGGATTGCCGTAACCTTCATATTCTGCCCGGTGTGATCGACTCACAAGTGCATTTTCGTGAGCCTGGCCCCACACATAAGGAAGATTTGGAAACCGGAAGCCGCGCTGCCGTGATGGGCGGGGTGACCGCTGTTTTTGAAATGCCCAACACTAACCCAATGACCACTATAGCGGGCGCATTGGCCGATAAGGTGGCCCGCGCGCAGCACCGCATGTTCTGTGATTTCGCTTTTTATGTGGGTGGCACGCGCGAGAATGTGGACCGCATCACCGAGTTGGAAAATCTCCCCGGCTCGGCGGGAATCAAAGTTTTTGCAGGGTCTTCAACTGGCGACCTGTTGGTGGAGGATGACTCTGGTTTGGAAAAAATCATTTCCAAACTTTCGCGCAGAGCCGCATTCCATTCCGAAGATGAGGCGAGATTACGCGCGCGGGTTTCTCATCAAATTCCGGGCGATCCCTCGAGTCATCCTGTCTGGCGCGATGCTGAAGCCGCTCGGCTGTGTACTGAGCGGCTGATCCGCATCGCGTGTAAGTTCAACAAGCGCATTCATGTGCTGCATATTTCCACGGCTGAAGAATTGCCGCTGCTGGCCGCGGCGCGGGATTTGGCCACCGTCGAGGTCACGCCGCATCATCTCACCTTAAGTGCGGATGATTATGCGCGACTTGGCACCAAATTACAGATGAACCCGCCGTTGCGGGGTAAGCGCCATCGCGAGGCGCTATGGAATGCGATCACTTCCGGCCTTGTGGATGTACTGGGCTCAGACCATGCGCCCCACACGCTGGACGAAAAGGCCAAGCCCTACCCCACTTCGCCATCGGGCATGACGGGGGTGCAGACGCTGGTGCCGATCATGCTGGATCATGTGAACACGGGCCGGCTTTCGCTGGAGCGTTTGGTAGACCTCACCTCACACGGCCCGCAGCGCATTTTCAACATCAAGAACAAAGGCCGCATTGCTGAAGGCTATGATGCTGATTTCACCATCGTGGATTTGAAGCGGCAAGAAACAATTACGGATAAGTGGATTGAAAGCCGCTGTGGCTGGACACCCTATGATGGTGTTAAGGTTCAAGGCTGGGTGGTGGGCACTTATGTGCGGGGCCGCCGCGCCATGTGGCAGGGTGAGATTGCAGCAAAAGCAACGGGTGAGGCAGTGAGGTTCTGATGGATAATTTTCGTGCGCTCTTGGTGAGCAAAACAGATACTGGCCAGAAGGTGGAGATCATCAAGCTGACGGAGGCCGACCTCATGGAGGGCAATGTGACGATTGCCGTTTCGCATTCGTCGGTGAATTACAAAGATGGTCTGGCGGTGACGGGCAAAGGGCCGATCATTCGCAAATTTCCATTGATCCCCGGTGTTGATCTGACGGGCGTGGTCACGGCGTCATCGCATCAGGATTACAAGGTGGGTGACAGCGTGGTGCTTGGGGGTTGGGGCGTGGGCGAAGGGCACCATGGTGGTTTTGCGCAAGTGGCGCGCGTGAATGGTGATTGGCTGGTGCCGCTCAACAAGGCGTTCAGCGCGCATGACGCGATGGCCATTGGCGTGGCGGGATACACCGCCATGCTGTGCGTGATGGCGCTGGAGGAACAGGGTGTGAAGCCGGAGCATGGCGAGATTTTGGTGACGGGGGCAGCGGGTGGTGTGGGTTCGGTGTCCATCGCCCTGCTCTCGAAGCTCGGATATAAAGTTGTGGCCTCCACGGGGCGGCCTGAGGAAGAAGACTTCTTGAAAGCGCTTGGGGCGGCGAGTGTGATCAACCGCGCGGAATTCAATGGGCCAGTGAAGCCGCTGGCCAAGGCGCGCTGGGCGGGGGCGATTGACTCGGTCGGGTCAACCACACTGGCCAATGTGCTCAGCCAGGTTTTGCCCGAAGGTGCTGTGGCCGCCTGTGGTTTGGCGCAGGGCATGGATTTGCCCACATCGGTGGCACCCTTCATTCTGCGCGGTGTGCGGCTGATTGGCATCAACTCCGTCACCACGCCAAAGGCGCGGCGCATTCAGGCTTGGGAGCGGCTGGCGCGGGATTTGGATATGACGAAGCTGCATGCTCTGACCACCACTGTGAAGCTCGAAGATGTGCCGCGCGTGGCGGAAGAGATTGTAGCCGGAAAAGTGCGCGGGCGCGTGGTGGTGGCGCTGTAATCGTCCTCTCTCGCTCCTTTCAACCTTCTCCCCTTGCGGGAGAAGGTGCCCCGAAGGGGCGGATGAGGGGGCGCTGGCCACGCGTTCAAATCCAAACCACGGAGCGCGCGGAAACAACCCCTCTTCCGTCTCGCGGCTTACGCCGCGATCCACCTTCTCCCTCAAGGGGAGAAGGTTGAATTCATAAGCTGCGCCAAATCAATCTGCGCTTCTCATTTGGAGAAGCTGTCGCGAAGCGACTGATGAGGTCCTTACCCCTCGATCTTGGTAAAATCCGCCACCTCAGCCGTGGCTTCGCGGATGCGGTTGAGCAGGCGCAGGCGGTTGGCGCGGAAGGTGGGGTCAGGGTCGTTTACTGTCGTATGATCTAAGAAGGCATCGACAGGGGCGCGGAGTTTTGAAAGGACACGCATCGCCCCTTCAAAATCTTCAGCCTCAATCGCCTTGTGAGCGAGCGATGCAGCACTATCCACTTCGCGATTCAGCGCTTTTTCTTCGCCCTTGATCAGAATGTTGTGATCGACGCGGCCACGGAATGTGGCGCCCTCCTTTTTCTCTTCGAAGCGCAGAATGTTGGAGGCGCGTTTCACACCCGCCAACAGGTTTTTGCCATCATCGGAGTCGAGGAATTTGGACAAGGCTTCCACGCGGCGCGTGACCATCAACAAATCATCCTGCCCACCCAGTGCAAACACGGCATCAATCAAATCATGCCGCTGGCCTTGATCCTTGAGATAGACTTTCAGGCGGTCAGCGAAGAAGGCGAGGAGTTTATTACAAACCATTCTTTCGACAACAAACTCTTTGGCTTCGTTGACCAAAGCGGACAGAGCTGCGGCATCTGGCCGAGACTGAAGATTGGAGTCACCATAAGGGCCAACTATAAATCCGTTGAACAGCACTTTGATGTTTACCAAATAGTTGGGTCCGTTTTCACTGACGACAACCTCACTGTCCAACTGCGGGAAAAGATGTGCCCGAATTAGTTTAATCAGCTTAACTGCAATCTGTTTTTTGACAACGATGTTAGTGTAGCCATTAGCAGCACGTCTCAGCGCATAAGGGTCTTTTGAACCTGTTGGTGCTTCTTCCATTGTCCAAAAACCAATTAGCGTGTCCAGCTTATCCGCCAGCGCCACGGCTTGACCGACCTTAGACACGGGGATCGAATCCGAAGGCCCTTGCGGCTTGTAGTGATCACGTAAAGCATCCGCCACTTCCGCGTCCACGCCCTGCTCCAGCGCGATGTAACGGCCCATCAGGCCTTGCAGTTCGGGGAATTCGCCCACCATGCCGGTGACGAGATCGGCCTTCGCCAATCGTGCGGCGAGCTTGGCTTTTTCCACATCCGCGCCAATGGTTTTGGCGATTTCACCGGCCAGCGCTTCAATGCGCTTCACGCGCTCGCCCTGGCTGCCCAGCTTGGCGTGGAAGGTGATGGTGTCGAGCTTTGGCAGCAAATCGGCCAGCGGAATTTTGCGGTCCTGATCCCAGAAGAATTTGGCATCGGACAGCCGCGCGGCGATCACCTTGTTGTTGCCGTGGATAATGGTTTTGCCGCCATCCTTGGCAATGGTGTTGGCTACCAGCAGATAGTGATGCGACAGCTTGCCCGCCTTATCGCGCAGGCAGAAACATTTCTGATTGTTCTTGATGGTGGTGATGATCACCTCGGGCGGCACCTGCAAGAAATTCTTATCAAACGACCCCATCAGCACCACGGGCCATTCCACCAACCCGGCCACTTCCTTCAGCAGCGCTTCATCCTCGATCATCTCAAGGCCCTGCGCAAAGGCCAGATTTTTGGCATCCGCACGGATGGTTTCGGCGCGCGCATTCGCATCCACAATCACATGGGCCTTGTGCAAAGCGCCTGCATAATCATCAAAGCGGCGGGCCTCAATGGCACCCTCGCTCAGGAAGCGGTGGCCGCGGGTGGTGTTGCCGCTTTTGATGCCATCAACATCAAAGGGCACAACCTCACCATCAAAGGTGCAGAGAATGCTTTGCAAAGGCCGGATCCAGCGCAAGGTGCCAGAACCCCAGCGCATGGATTTGGGCCATGGGAAAGTGCGGATGATCAGGGGCACAATTTCAGCCACCACATCAGTGGCGGCGCGGCCTTTTTTATTGATCACGGCAATATAGGATTTGCCTTTCTTGTCCTCCTGAATGGTCAGCTGATCGAGCGTCAATCCGGTTGATTTCAAGAACCCATCAATGGCGGGTTGGGGCGCATCCACTCTGGGGCCTTTGCGTTCTTCGCGCGTGTCAGCAGCTTGTGCATCCAAGCCTTCGATGGCCAGCACAAGCCTGCGCGGCGTGGAATGCACTTGCGCGCCCTCATAGGTGAGGCCCGCATCGACCAGCGCATTGGTGACCAATGACTTCAAATCATCCGCTGCTTTGGATTGCATGCGGGCGGGAATTTCTTCGGAGAAAAGTTCAAGCAAAAGTTCAGGCATTTCGGCACTCCAAGTGGGTGCGGCATTAGCAGGCCTGATGGGGCTTGTCACTTATTTCAACCTTCTCCCCTCGCGGGAGAAGGTGGATTGCGCGCCTTCGCGCAAGACGGATGAGGGGGTGGTTCCGCGCGCTCAGACCTACCGTCGACCTTGCGGCCAGCGCCCCCTCATCCGGCGCTTCGCGCCACCTTCTCCCGCGAGGGGAGAAGGTTGATTGTGGGAACAAGCGTTCAAATCTTCTTGTGGCTGCCATCGCAAAAGGGAGCGCTGTTCGTTTGCTTGCAGCCGCAGAACCACTTCTCGCCATCTTCATCTGCTTTCCAGGCGATGGGGGCGAATTTGCCTTCAACTTTGTGCGTGCCATCACAGAAGGGCTGGTTTTTGGATTGGCCACAAGAGCACCAGAAATAGGCTTTTCCGGCTTCCACCTTCACAGGGATGGGGTTCTTAACTGCGACGTGACCTTTGGTCATGGGTGTTTCCTCGTGGTTGAATGTCTTCCCCACGCTAGACCCAAAACTGTACTTACGTCAATTACGATTAAGCAGACCCGCCAGCCGTATGGCTCCACGCCACGCAGCAGGCCTTGGCCAGTTCACGCACGCGGGCGATATAGGCTTGGCGTTCGGTTGTCGAAATCACACCGCGTGCATCGAGCAGATTGAAGGTGTGAGAGGCTTTGATCGCCTGATCATAGGCAGGCAGGGCCAAAGTAGGCTTGCCCTCTTCCACATTGCGGGCCAGCAGTGCTTGGCATTCTTTTTCGCATTCGGCAAAGCGGGTGAACAGCGCTTCGGTGTTGGCCTCTTCAAAATTATAACGCGAATATTCCTGCTCGGCTTGCAGGAACACGTCACCATAGGTAATGCGGCCCTTGCCTGCTTCCAGACCGTTGAAGTTCAGGTCATAGACATTGTCTACATCCTGCACATACATGGCCAAACGTTCGAGGCCATAGGTGAGTTCGCCCGAAACGGGTGCGCATTCCATGCCGCCCATTTGCTGGAAGTATGTGAACTGCGAAACTTCCATGCCATCGCACCAGACTTCCCAGCCCAAGCCCGCAGCCCCCAGTGTGGGGCTTTCCCAATCATCTTCGGCAAAGCGAATGTCATGCAAGCTGGCATCAATGCCGATGGCTTTCAGCGAGCCTAAATAGAGCTCCTGCAAATTGGGCGGTGATGGCTTGATGATCACTTGATATTGATAATAGTGCTGCATGCGGTTTGGGTTTTCGCCATAGCGGCCATCCTTCGGGCGGCGCGAGGGCTGCACATAAGCGGCGGCCCAATGGCGTGGCCCCACCGAGCGCAAGGTGGTGGCAGGGTGAAAAGTGCCTGCGCCCACTTCCATGTCATAAGGTTGCAAAATCACGCAGCCTTGGCTCGCCCAATAATTATGCAGCGTCAGGATCAGGTCTTGGAAGGATTTGGTGGGGTTGAGGCTCATAGGCACCCCATTAAGAGTTGCGCGAAATGCGGTCAAGTGCGCTGGTAAATATGCGCCTGGGCCTGAAAATTGCCCTCAGTTTTGGAGAGTGGCATGGTGTAATATGGGGCTGTGCTGGCGATAGGTGAAAGCACCCCCGCCTTCACCAATTCAGCCAGCTTGGCGGCAAAGCCCGCCTCATGCCACACCACGCAGCCAACCGTGAAAATCAAATGTCCGCCCGGCTGCAAAATGCGCGTCAGTTCATCAAAGGATGAGGCAGGCGCATGGCCCAACGTGAAAGTGCCAGAGGAGACGATGGCCTGCATCGAAGCCGTTTCAAAATCCAGCGTCTCGCCCAAAACGCCTTGACGCAGATCAGCAAAAATGCCGCGCGCTCGCGCCTTGGCCAACATGCCGGCGGACATATCCACGCCCAGCAAATTGGAATAGCCCAAAATATGAAGCAAATGGCCGATGGTGCCCGTGCCCACGCCTGCATCCAGAATGGCGGCTTTCGCATCTAGCACACAACGCGCAACAAGGCCAGCCATCACTGCGGGGTGGATATAGCCGATGCCCTGCATATCGGCATCATATTGATCAGCCCACTGATCATAGGTTTTGACCAAGGTCTCGCGCGTGGATGCGTGATAGGCCTTGGCTAATTGCTGTTCAGCGGCGTCGCTCACGCCTCCGGCACATAAACGCCCGTGATCGGATCCAGCTTCAGGCGTGGCATGTCTTTCATGCTCGGTTCCTTGGCTTTCACCTTCACCTGTTGCGCCTCAATGTTTTGCATCATGCGCTTGGCCGTCTTCATCAGCACATAGCCTGTGACCATCAAAGCCACTGTCCGCAAAAAACTCATATTACCACCTCATTGATTCAAGCATGCTATCACAAACCGAAACGCTGCCACAATGCCCGCGTTTCCAGCGTGTTAAGCACCGCTTCGGGCAATTCTGTGGCAGCCGAAAAACCCAGTCTTTTCAAGCCCCAACCCTTGGGTGCTTCAATTTCGACCAGGTCAATCTTGTCTCCAAACTTGTGGCGCATCACAGGTTCCAAATGGCCGAGGCCGTCAATTAATCCCAGATCGAGGGATTTGCGCCCGGTCCAATAGGCACCAGAAAACAGCTCCTTGGTGTCTTTCAATTTGCCCTCGCGGCGTGCGCGCACCATGGCTTTGAAGCTCTCATGCATGTCCTCAAGCATGGCTTTCAGCTTTTTTACATCTTCGGGCTTTTCGGGCTTAAACGGGTCATTGGTGCTTTTGCTTTCGCCTGACGTATGCACGCGGCGCTCCACACCCAGTTTTTTCATCGCTTGTGGAAAGCCAAAGCCACCCGCAATCACGCCGATGGAACCAACGATGGAATTTTCATCAGCATAGATTTCATCCGCCGCACAGGCCAACCAATAGCCGCCGGAAGCCGCCACATCCTCACAAAAGGCATAGACCGGAATTTTGTGTTCGGCACTCAGCGCACGAATGCGGCTGGCGATGATGGCAGATTGCACGGGCGAGCCACCCGGGCAATTGATGGCCAGCGCCACAGCCGACACGTTCTTGCGAAATGCCTTCTTGAGCAGCGGCTCCAGCGATTTTCCATTGATGGCTTTGCCACCCAATGACCGCTCGGCCACAATGGCCCCTTCAAGACGCAAAATATGAATGGTGTGAGATTTCCGCCGCAGACACGCGGGGAGGAGTTTTAGAATAAATTTTTTCATAGTTTGATGTAGGGCGCCGATGGCCCAAAATCAAGCTACCGCAGCCGCCAAGCCGCACCATCGCGCAGCACGGCTTCGGCATCGGGGGTGAAGCCGTTGCCTTCTTCATGCAAGATTAGTCCGGGCAACAATTGCATCGGGGCCTTGGAGCCTTTGACACCTTGCACAATCACGCGGGAGGCTGCCGTGCCTTCGCGCGCATAAAGCGGGGCGACGCGCACATCACCAAATTTGCTTTCCATGGACTGCAAAATTTTGCCGAGTGTTTCAGCGCGGTGAATGAGTGTCACCGTGCCGCGCAAAGTGACCATGGAATGAAGCAGTCTGATCCACAAATCCAAATCCTCCGGCCCGAAGCTGTGGGCGGCGGCCTTGAGCAGCGACGGAGAAGGTGTCACTTTGCCATCTTCAAAATAGGGCGGGTTGGCAAAGGCATGGGCAAAAGAGCCATGTTCGGGCATATGCGCCAAATCCTTGCGCATGGCATCTTTGACATCGCCCTGAATGACGCGCAGCATATCCGACATGTTGTTGCGCTTGGCATTTTGTTCGCACAGCACGGCATAGCGTGAATTCACTTCAATACCCGTGATGTGCAGCAGCGGGTTGCGCGCCAGAATGCACAGCGAGGCCACGCCCGCGCCAATGCCCGCTTCAAAAATGGTTTCGCCATCAGCAGCCGGAATGCTGGCTGCCAAAAACACGGCATCAATTCCGGCACGATAGCCTTTTTCGGGCTGCAAAATCTGGAGCCTGCCGCCTAAAAAAGCATCATCTGTCAAAGACGATGGCGTGGCGGCGCCGCCAAGGCTGGCGCGGTTTAGTGTCGGCGATGTTTCAGTGGCGAGTTGCATGGGGTCAGAACCTAACGGTAATATAGTTAGCGAGAGGTTACCACGGCCTTCACATTTGCAGCAAATTATCGCAACTTACCTCGCGCTTTCAGCGTGTTGGCGTGTGATTTGTAGCGGCAATGGGCGGGGATATGCGCCAGGTCTCCCCAGCGGCAATGGGTCACTTGTGGATTGGCGCTGTTTGGGTTCCAATCGGTAAAAATAAGTGAGGAACTTTCAATGGGTGTGGTGATTGCGTTTGAGGGCGGGCAGCGGCAGGAAGCCTCACTCGATAAGCTGGTGGCCTTGACCAATGCGGATATGGCCTTGGTCAATGAGTTCATCATAGAAAAAGCCCAAAGCCATGTGGAGCTGATCCCTGAACTTGCAGGCCACCTCATCAACTCTGGCGGGAAACGTATCCGCCCCATGTTGACTTTGGCGGCGGCGCGCATGTGCGGTTATACGGGCTTGCACCATTTGAAGTTGGCCATGAGTGTGGAGTTCATGCACACCGCCACATTGCTGCATGATGATGTGGTGGATGAAAGCGATATGCGCCGCGGCAAACAGGCAGCGCGCGTGATTTGGGGCAATCAGGCTTCTGTGTTGGTGGGAGATTACCTGCTCGGCCAGGCCTTCAAGATGATGGTGGAGACGGGCTCACTCGAGTGTTTACGCATACTTTCTGAAGCTGCTTGCACCATTGCCGAAGGCGAAGTGCTCCAGCTTTCAGTGTCGCAAGACACATCGACGACTGAAGACTCCTATTTGAAAGTGGTGGGGGCAAAGACTGCTGCATTGTTCTGCGCTGCTGCCCGCGTCGGCGCTGTGATTGCGGGTCGCCCACGCAATGCGCAGGAAGCGCTCGAATCCTTTGGCCGTAATTTGGGTATCGCCTTTCAGCTGGTGGATGATGCGCTGGATTATTCCGGCAAGCAGGCGGCCATGGGCAAATCGGTGGGTGATGATTTCCGTGAACGCAAGATCACCCTGCCCGTGGTTCTCTCGTTCCGCCGTGGCGCGGAGGAAGAGCGCAATTTCTGGAAACGCGTGATGGAAGTTGGCAATCAGACGGATGATGATCTGATTTACGCCACCAAGCTGATGGAGCGCCATGGCGCCATTGCCGACACCATAGAACGCGCCCGGCATTATGGCTCTATGGCCTGTGATGCACTGGCGATTTTTCCTGACAGCGAATGGAAAACCGCGCTGATGGAATCCGTGGCGTTCTGCATTTCGCGGGCGCATTGAGGGTTAGTCTTGCTGGCGACCCTTGAACAAAAACTTGAATGGCTCAAGCATCAAAGTGTCGAAATCGCGAGAATTGGGGCCGGCTAGGCTTTCATGATCCAAACCCATCCCAGCGGCTCGTTCTAAACAAAATGTGCCAAACAGCCTGTCCCATATTGTGAAAGTGCCACCAAAATTGCTATCAGTTTGGCGGGCCAGCGGTGAATGATGCACACGGTGCAGGCGCGGCGTAACAACAATCCACTCAAGAAGTGTTGACACCCGATCTGGCAATTCGATGCGGCTGTGATTAAACAAGTTAATCAACATAATGATCGCAAATGCAAAAACCAAAGTGTTCAAAGACGGCGTCAGCAAAAAGGCGAGCGCGATACCAGTAACAAGCGCAATAAAGTCTTCTACAGGATGATGGCGCAATGCCGAGGTTGCCTCTAAATTTTCGTCGCAATGATGGATGCGGTGAAAAGCCCAGAGCGAGCGCACGCGGTGAAGCGCGAAATGGACGATGTAAATCATAAATGTGAGTGCTGATATCCAAACAACCAACTCAACTGGCCAGCCCAAAGGCATGATAAATTGCCCAAGGCCAAAGCCCATTTGATGTGCAGCTAGTGATGCGGTGTAAGCGGTGATTGGAACAATTATTTCCACGAATTGACTGAGCAGAAAGAGGCCGAAATGTAGTGGCCACTTCCACAACAAGGCACGCCTCTCTCCGTGTCGCGTCCATAATAGATCAAGCCCGCCGAACAGGGCAAAAAATAGTACAAAAGCGTATGTTGCAGTCGTCATAACAATTCAGATTTAGCGTTGCTCACGCCGCCGCAATTTTCTGAAAAGCTATTGTCTTGACCTATAAAAACGATAAGCGCCATAGCTCAAAACCCCGACTGCCAAACCCCAAGGGCCGGCCACTGCGCCGAGCAAAGGGCCGGGTGTGGGCGCTGCCACACCAGCTAAGGCCAAGCTGGCGGATGAAAAAAGCGCGGCAAATGTAAGCAAAAACTTCAATTTGAACTCTCCATCTTGTTGATTTCAATGAGGAACGCAAACTTAATGCTGGCGCTTCAACTTATAAATCCGATATGCGCCGTATCCTAATACTCCGACAATCACCCCCCAAGGGCCGGCAACTGCGCCCAACAATGGGCCAGGTGTCGGCGCGGGCGCTAGAGCTATTGCTTCCCCACAAAACAACACCAATGCAGTTCCTGAAAAAATGTACTTTGCCATATTGTTTAAGCTCCACCCTGCAACGCCCCTGAGTGATGGTAAGTAAAACTCAAGGCAACGTCAAGGCAATTGACTTTCAAGCAGCCCAAGCGCGCCACCAATCGAGATTTTTATAACCGTTGCAGCTGGGTGCAGCCATGACGATATAGAGATACGCAGTTGGCTGCTCAGGTGAAAGACCCAAGCGATAGGTTACAAATTTTTTGATCGCTGTTAATTTGACACCAAGTCGATCATCAAAATCCAACTCTTCTCCAAGCAAAATGATGTGAGGTATCAGGCCTACTGGTAGTGGCGCAGCAGCATCGATTACGGCTTGAGGATCCTCCATAACCAAGGCTTGGAGCGCCACATAAGGCGCTGGACAATCATCCAGATGAAACGTGAACTGCTGAAGTTCGATGCGCCTTGGCTGGCGAATATGCTCTATTGATCCCGATGTTTTTGCTGCCAGAAGCGAAGCGGTTCTGCTGGTGATGTCAACAAGTTCGATTTGTTTGATTGGACCAAACGCAAAAAACTTAACGCCAAAGAGCAACACCAAAAACACGGCAGCGCCGATGCGCCAAATCGGCGGCGGTATCAAGTCTGGCCCCTTGCGGCCCAATGCGCCCCCGCAAAGGAAAGTGCTGCGATAAGCAGTGTCTGCCCGGCAGCTATATAAATTGAACCATCTCCATTATGCCAGAATTTGAAATAGGTTGGCCCCCAACCCATCAAAATAAGACGACTGGTATTGATTGCAACCATTGCAGCAAGCACTGCTCCCAGCACCACAATGTCGCGTCGACTTAACCCGGGCTTTACATATTGTGAAGCAGCTGTTGCTGCAAGTAATGCCAATGAA
>JAGWUY010000305.1 GCA_028868255.1 Alphaproteobacteria bacterium
CGTCGTTTGGGTGAGTTATTGCTCACTTTGGGTTTGATTACTGAGCAAGATGTGGCTGTAACACTGTCGTCGCAATTGGATTTGCCGCTGTTTAGTGACATTGAATTGCCAGAGATTCCCGTTCTGGAAGACGTCATTCCGGTGCGTTTTCTCAAAGAACATCGGGTTTTACCCTTGCTTGAAGACAATGAGCAATTGCGTTTGGCCATGGTTGATCCTTTGGATCAATACAGTCGCCAAGCTTTGCAGTTGCTCACCCGCCGAACCATCGACAGTGTGGTCGCCAGTGCGGCGCAGTGGGAAAGCGGTTTCGAAAAACTCTATGGCGGCAATAAAAGCTCCATGGGACAAATCGTCAGCAGCATGGAAGTTCGCACGGACGAAGAAGACGAAGACCTACAACATCTCAAAGATTTGGCCAGCGAGGCCCCAGTGATTCGTTTGGTGGGTTTGATTCTGACCCACGCCATTGAAGCTCGTGCTTCCGATATTCATATCGAGCCCTTTGAAAGCCGTTTGATCGTTCGTTATCGCATTGACGGGGTTTTGCACGAAACAGAATCCCCGCCCAAGCGTCTTTCCAGTGCGGTCATCTCGCGCATCAAAATCATGGCCAATCTTGACATTGCTGAGCGGCGCTTGCCGCAAGATGGCCGCATTCGTTTACGTATTCAAAACAAAGAAATTGATCTTCGGGTCTCCACCATTCCCACCATGCATGGCGAAAGTGTGGTGATGCGGATTTTGGACCGTGGCGGCGTCAAACTCGAATTTGCGCCCTTGGGTTTTGAAACCGATGTGCTCGCTCCATTCTTGGACGCTTTGCATCAGCCGCACGGCATTGTGTTGGTGACTGGCCCCACGGGCAGTGGCAAAACCACCACCTTGTACACCGCCTTGAGTCAGCTCAACAAACCGGACGTCAAAATCATGACGGTTGAAGATCCGGTGGAATATCAAATTGATGGCATCAATCAAATTCAGGTGAAGCCGCAAATCGGCCTCAATTTTTCGCATGCCCTGCGTTCGATTGTGCGCCAAGATCCCGACATCATCATGATCGGTGAGATCCGTGACTTGGAAACCGCGCAAATTGCAGTGCAATCGGCGCTGACCGGGCATTTGGTGCTCTCCACTTTGCATACCAATGATGCGTCCAGCACCATCAATCGTTTGCTCGATATGGGCGTCGAAGATTATCTGCTCACTTCCACGGTCACCGCGATTCAGGCGCAACGCTTGGTGCGCACCTTGTGTCCCCATTGTCGCCAGGCCTACCAGCCTTCGCGGGAAGTGATTCAGCGCATGCATCTTGAAACTTACGCGCAACGCTTTGGGGTGAATGAGCTCACCTTGTATCACCCTGTGGGCTGCGTCGATTGTGGCGGTACCGGCTACACCGGCCGCGCCTGCATTGTTGAAGTTTTACCCATGACCGAAACCATACGCCGTTTGTCCATGCGCCACGCGATTGCTAGCGAAATTCAAACCGCCGCGCAGGAAGAGGGCATGAGTACGATGTACGACAATGGCGTACGCAAAGCCTTTCGTGGCCTAACCACGTTAGAAGAAGTTTTACGCGTGACACGGGAGGTTTGAGTTTCATGCCTCTGTTTCATTACAAAGCGGTCACCCAGGACGGCGAAGCCCTGCAAGGCGAACTCGAAGCCCGTTCCGTCGATGGTGTGGTGGAACAGTTGCAACGCATGGGTTACTTGCCCATACGCATTCAAGAGCACAACGCTCGTCAATCCAGCTGGCTGTGGCAACGGGCGCGCGTTTCTTCCAAACAAGTACGCGAAATGACCGGGCAGTTGGCCACCTTGTTGCGTGCGGGTTTGCCCTTGGATCGAGCGTTTGAGCTGCAAATTCAATTGGCGGGTGATCCGGCCATGACGGAACTGATGCAACGCATCCGTGACGAAGTTCGTGGTGGCAGCACCTTGTCTGCGGCTTTAGAACAGCATCGTGGCGTGTTTAGCCGGTTCTACATCAACATGGTGCGTGCTGGCGAAATGGGCGGCTCTTTGGCGGAGGTCTTGGCGCGCATTCATGAGTTCATGGAACGGGCTGCGGAATTGCGTAGCACGGTGGTCTCCGCCATGATTTACCCCGCCATTTTGGCCAGTGCTTCCTTGGTCTCTGTGTTCGTGCTGCTGTTAGGCGTGGTCCCGAAATTCAGCCAAATGTTTGCGCAGTCAGGAAAGTCGCTGCCCTTGATCACCCAATTTGTGATCGGTTTGGGTAATTTTCTGCGGCACGATGGTTGGATGCTGCTCTTGGCCGCTTTGCTGGTGGTGGTGGTCATTAAACAGCAGCGATCCACAGCCATGGGCCGCTTGCGTTGGGATGCGCGCTTGTTGAGCTGGCCTTTGCTTGGCGATTTGATGCTGAAGTTTGAAACCGCCCGCATGGCGCGCAGTCTAGCCACCTTGGTGGCCAATGGTGTGTCCCTATTACCTGCCTTGGGCATCATCAAAGAGATCATGGGCAACCAATTGTTGGCC
>JAGWUY010000046.1 GCA_028868255.1 Alphaproteobacteria bacterium
TCGTAAATTACATGGGCGGTCATGGCCATCGGGCAATCGGCAAAAGCTGCAAATGGAATAAAATCCACTTGTTCAAGCTCGGTGCGGGCGGCTTTCACGATGGGCAAATGGTGGTGGCTATCCACCTCGGACCGACCATGCCCGGGAATATGCTTCATAACAGGCAGAACACCACCCTCCATTAAACCCACAGTGTGGGCACGAGAAAGTGCGATAATCTGTTCAATCCGCGAGGAATAGGCGCGGCTGCCAATCACATCATGGGCACCGGGTTGCGGCACATCAAGAACAGGAATACAACTGGAAGTAATGCCGACATCGAACAAATCGTCAGCCATCAAGCGGCCAATGCTGCGGGCGCTGCGCAATGCAAGGATGGGGCAGCGTTCATACTGCTTGCCATACTCCATAGCTGCTGGGTATTTGCGCCAATGCGTGGACGGTGGCCCAAGGCGCTGCACGCGTCCACCTTCTTGGTCGATGAAAACTGGTGCATCTTTGCGCCCAACGGCGCTGCGATATTGGCTGGTCAAATTGCGCAGTTGTTCCGGACTGTTACAATTGCGCCGAAAAAGAATAAGTCCCCATGGGTCGTTTTTCCGAAAAAATGCAGTTTCTTCAGCATTTAGATCAAGGCCCGCGCAGCCGCTGATGAAGGACTTAACTGTCATTGATTACTCAACTTTCAGATGTAAAGCGATGTAAAAATACTATTGCCTGTGTACAAGGCAGTCGCGCTCGCCCGCAGCAAAAAGCGACGAACAAAATTGAGAAGCGACATCCCCTGATGGCATCGGGCCTATATTCAGCCTATATCGCGTACTACCGGCTACACTTGCAGTTTCGATAATGGGCGCATAGCGCTTGATGATCTGGCCGTGTTTGGCACTCAAGCGGCTGTATTCGGCGGTAGCCTCAGTCCTGGTTTTGAAAGACGCCAACTGTGCAACGAATGCTCCTGTGCCAGCAGATGGTGTTGGAGCAACCGCTTGAGGCGCTGACGCAACAGCCTGCCGCGCTGCGCCAGGAGCCGTTGGGACAGGGTTTGCCGGAATGGTCGGGGCAATTGGCGTATCAACCTGCGTGTTGGTCTTAAATAAATCCAAGATTGATCTCTTTTTGGGCTGCACAACAACAGGCTCTGCGGGTGTTGCCACCGCTGGGGCACCTTCAATCGCAGAATCACCATAAAGGCTTCCAACATCTGCGCCTGCTTGATCTAAAGCTGGGGCAGATTTCCTTTGTTTCGCAGGCTGCGCTGCGTTGTTCAGGGCTAATTTTGAAGGTGGCACAAGAACGACCGGCTTTGAACCTAAAGACTTTGATGTTCCGGTGCTATTAGCCAACCTCTTGCTTTCGGCTGCTTTTGCGGCAAGCTTTCTCGCATCGACAACAGGTTCAGCCGGAATGGTGTTGTCTGCGATCGATTCTGCAGAAGGCGTTTCAACAGGTTTTGAGGCTGCCGCTACGGGTGCGACAGCCTCAGAACCTGCTGAACCGACTGAGGTTGATCCCGCCGGAGAGGCAACTGCCGCCGAGCTTGCGCCGGCGGCAGGAGGAATTAAGGCTTGATCAGTTTTGGCTGCATCCGTTTTCCCAGATGGCTCTAGAGACCCCTGCGTGCCATTGATGCCGCCCGGTGGGGGTGGCAGGGGAAGCGGCGTCCCGTCGTTGCCTGTGCCTGTAGCAGGGGCAGCAGGCTGTGGCACCGCACCGTCCGCAGCGGGCGCAATAGGCGCACTATTGTTACTGGGTTGTATGGGCACTTCCTCTGTCGGTACCATTTGACCGGCCGGCACCTCTTGATCACCGACGATTCGGTCATAAATCAGTTTTTTCGACGTGTTGGTCACTTTGCCTGCCGCAGAACTTCCAGCAGCATCTGGCGTCGTCTTGGCAGCTTTGTCAGGCGCAGGAACCACCGGTACAGCATTGCCTTGCACCGTCGTTGTCGCACGGCCACCATTCTTGATGTAAGTGGTATAACCCCAAACGGCCAAAAGGCCGGCCAGAAGAGCAAGACCCAAAACGCCGATTAAGATCAGCGGGCCGCGGCTGCGCGGAGGCTCTTCTTCATAATCTGTTCCAACTTCACGATACGCTTGATTGTAATCATCAGCCGTGGCGCGGCGCTGGGCGCGCGGCGCTGGTTGCTCAAAAATATCATCCTCGTCACCTTCATATTGGGCTGGCGCTGGTGCCGGGCGCAATGGGGGTGGGTTGGTTAGACGTGGGCTGTTGCCGCGCGGCTCGGCTGCATAACCAGACTGAGGATTGTTAAAGCTGTTTACCGGTGGCCGTTGAGGCACTTGCAGCCGAGGCCCTGCCCCCGAGGCTGAACCAACCGGCGGATAAGACGGGCGTTGCTGTGGATTGAACGGCGGCGGCGGCGTATAACCTGTGGCCGGATCTATTGGACGATAGCCCGGAGGTGGCACAGGCGCATAGCCCTGTGGTGGCTGCTGCTGATAGCCTTGTGGGTATTGCGGCGGCTGCTGCGGGTAATAGGGCTGGCCTTGCGGATAAGCAGGCGCTGTTGGGTAAGGTTGTTGTGGCGCATAATTTTGCTGGGGCGGCGGAACGGCACGCGGCGGCATGGCTTGATTGCCCCCTAAAGGTGGGCGTGGCGGCGCAATTTGATTGGTGTAATTTGATTGTTGTTGCGGTGGCACAACGCGTTGTGCTGACGGTGGCACAGCGCGCTGTGCCGGTGGTGGCGCTGGCCGACTTGGCGCCGGCGCAGCCGCTGGACGTGTATCATCGTCCGCAAACGAGAATTTTGGTTTTTCGCCGCCGCCATTGGTAGCAGGAGGAAGAGCGCTGGCTTGCGCACGCTGCTTGGCCGCGGCTACGCGTTGTTCTGCCAGCTTCTCAGCCGCATCACGTTGTGACTTCAATTTATCCGCCAATGCCTCGGGGGCAACAGATGCCGCTGGACGGGCGGCTGGGCGGGCAGAACCGGGTGCAGCAGCTGGCCTTGCGGGAGCCGCAGCTGCGCGCGGTGCCATAGGGGCTGGGCGCACTGCAGATGCCGCACGTGGCGCAGCCGGTGGCGATTCAGGTTTAAATTCATCTGACACTTTGGGCATATCCTTTGTGATGATGGCTGCATCTTTTGTGCCAATACCAAGGCGTTCACGCCAATTCCGTTTGTCAGAGCCGCCGCTAGAATTTTGGTCCATTGTCACTTCATCCGTTGTTACATCTCCGAGGCGGGTTCAACGCCTAGGATCCCAAGACCATTTGCCAAACAATAGCGAATCACCCTCAGGAAAGCGAGCCGCGTTAATGTTAGGTTATCCTGATCTTGCAAAATAAATCTTAATTGCGGCAGTTCTTTGCCCTTATTCCATAAAGAATGAAAATCACTTGCTAAGTCATAGAGATAGAACGAAATTCTGTGTGGCTCATGCGACAGTGCAGCAGCCTCTACCACCCTTGGAAAGGCGGCAATTCTTAAAATCAACGCTTTTTCAGCCTCATCTGTCAACAAATTGAAATCAATTTGGCCTTTTGAGTCCTGTTCTGATGCCTCGGCATTACGCAACACCGAGCAGATGCGCGCATGCGCATATTGGACATAGAAAACCGGATTGTCCTTGGACTGTTCGGTGACTTTGGCGAAATCAAAATCTAACGGCGCTTCATTCTTGCGATACAACATCATAAAGCGAACAACATCTGACCCCACTTCATCAACCACTTCGCGCAGGGTAACAAATTCCCCTGCCCGCTTCGACATGCGAACGGGTTCACCATTACGATACAGTTTCACCAACTGACACAACTTGGCATCGACACTTACTGCACCTTTACCCCCAAGCGCAGCAGCCACGGCTTGCAGTCGTTTCACATAGCCGCCATGATCAGCGCCCAGCACATAAATCAACTGTTTGAAGCCACGGGCAATCTTGTTGGCACTATAGGCAACATCAGATGCAAAATAAGTGTAGCTGCCGTCTGACTTCAGAAGCGCACGATCGACATCATCACCATAGGGTGTTGAGCGGAACAGGGTTTGTTCACGGTCTTCCCAATCTTCGTTCACCTCGCCTTTTGGGGGCGGCAAACGGCCTTCATAAACATCACCTGATTTGCGCAGCTGCGCAATAGCCGAGGCGACAGCGCCACTGGTCTGCAAGGATTTTTCCGAGAAAAACACTTCTTGCTTGATGTGGAGCGCAGCCAAATCATCCCTGATCATATCCATCATCATTGAAATGGCTTTTTCGCGCACAATGGGCAGCCAATCATTGCGAGTGAGCAAGGCTTTGCCATGTTCTTTGGCCAAAGCTTCGCCCACTGGCTTCAAATAATCTCCAGGATAGAGGCCTGCCGGAATTTCGGTGATGGTTTCGCCCAAGGCTTCGCGGTATCGCAGATACACAGACTCGGCGAGCACATTCACCTGCCCGCCCGCGTCATTCATGTAATATTCTTTGGTCACATTGTAACCTGAGAAGCTGAGAAGTGCGGCCAAGGCATCGCCAAATACCGCACCCCGGCAATGGCCCACATGCAATGGCCCGGTCGGGTTTGCGGACACATATTCAACGTTCACTTTTTCGTTTTGGCCCATTGTTGATGAGCCAAATCTTTCTGCCTGATCAAAAGCGGCTTGCAACACGCGTGGCCAAAACGCGTCCTTCAGTTTGAAGTTGATAAAGCCGGGGCCAGCAATAGTGACCGACGCAATATCAGCATCTTGAGACAGCAAAGGCAACAGAAGCTCAGCCACTGCGCGTGGGTTCATGCCGGCCGGTTTGGCCAGCACCATGGCGGCATTGGTGGAAACATCTCCATGCGCGGCATCACGCGGCGGCTCTGCCGTGAGTTTGCTAAGATCGAGAGCCTTGGGTAATTTGCCCTGTGCCACCAATGCTTCAACGGCCGTTAAAACAACACCCTGAAAATGGGCAAAAAGATTCATGATTCTGCTACTGGCTTTCCAAAAATTCTGTGGCGGTCACTACCTAAAAAGCGGGTCTAGGTCAAACAGGCGCTTATGTTGATCTAGGGCATACCGATCCGTCATACCGGCGATAAAATCACACACTTGACGGGCATAGCGGCTTTGGTCGGATATGGGGTGATCTTCACGCCAATCGCTGGGCAAGAGCTTTTCATCATTCATATAGGCGTTGAACAAATCACGGATCACGCGCTGGGCCCTTTCCATGATTTCCAACACGCGCGGATGGCGATACATTTTGAGCGACAAAAATTGTTGAAGGACTCTATTGTTTTCACGCATCTGCGCACTAAATTGAACCACGGGTTTGCCAAGCCCGCGCACCGCATCACTGGTTTTGACGTGAGATTTAGCGAGGGTCTTCTGCCCCTCTGCCAACACATCAGCCACCATTGCTGAGATCAGCCGACGCACCGTTTCATGGATCACACGGTTTGTGTCGAGGTCGGGATATTTGGCAAGCACTTCTCCCAAAGCATCCCCAGCCAGCGGAATATCCCCAAGGTCGATCACATTAAACAGTTTGGCGCGCAAACCATCATCCACATCATGGGCGTTATAAGCAATATCATCGGAAACGGCGGCCACTTGGGCTTCGGTTGATGCAAAGCTGGACAACTGAAGATCATGCACTTCGGCATATTCGATAATGGCTGCAGGCAAACCTGTTTCGCGGTAGTGGCCCAAGGCGTGCCCTTCAGTATCAATCAAGGGGCCATTGTGCTTGACCAAGCCTTCCAGTGTTTCCCATGTCAGGTTCAAACCATCAAAAGCTGCGTAGCGCCGTTCAAGCTTGGTGACGATACGTAAGGATTGCGCATTGTGGTCAAAGCCGCCAAAGGGTTTCATCAGTTTGTCCAGCTCACGCTCTCCCGCATGGCCAAATGGGGTATGGCCCAAATCATGCGCCAAAGCCAAAGCTTCAGTCAGGTCTTCATCCAACCGCAAGGCGCGGGCAATTGAGCGGGCCACCTGCGCCACCTCAATCGAATGGGTGAGGCGCGTGCGAAAATGATCCCCCTCATGGAAAACGAAAACTTGCGTTTTGTGCTTTAGACGGCGAAAGGCGGCAGAATGGATGATACGATCCCGGTCCCGCGCAAAGGCGCTGCGCGACGGCGCATCTGGTTCGGCTACAACACGGCCCCGGCTTTGGGCAGCATGTGCGGCATATGGAGCAAGACTCGTCATCAAACGAACCATTGACATTTCTGCCAGAAAACACAACATCTCTTGCATGTCTGACACTTCATTCAACGTGACACCACGCGCTGCTCAACGCATCCTCGAAATTGCGGCGAAGCAACACATGTCCCCGGCCCTACGCGTGGCAGTGAATGGTGGCGGCTGTTCTGGCTTTCAATATGACTTCGCCATGAATGACCAAGTGGCGGACGACGACAAGGTAATTGAGGTTGAGGGCGCCCGCGTGCTCGTGGACGAAACCTCACTGCAATTTATGGAAGGCTCCACCTTGGATTTTATTGACGATCTGATGGGGCAGTCGTTTCGCATTCAAAACCCGCTTGCCAAGTCATCTTGCGGCTGTGGCACCAGTTTTTCGTTCTGATGCGCATCGCCACTTGGAATGTGAACTCGATCAAGGCTCATCTGGACAGCGTTTCGGCTTGGCTGACAGCTGAAAAACCTGACGTGGTTTGCCTGCAAGAAATCAAATGTGAAGACCAAGCTTTCCCTGCCGCCCATTTTGAGGATCTGGGATACCAAGCCACAGTTCATGGGCAGAAGACCTATAATGGTGTGGCACTGCTTTCTCGGCTGCCGATGGAAGATGTGCAACGCGGGCTTCCCGGTGATGCCAGCGACGAACAAGCGAGGTTTATTGCCGCCACAGTGATTGAAGGATCAAAAGCTGTGCGCGTTTGCGGGCTCTATCTGCCCAATGGCAACCCTGCCCCCGGGCCGAAATATGATTACAAACTCGGCTGGATGAAACGGCTGCAAGAGTTTGCGCGGGCTGAGCTTTTGAAGGAAGAGGCCTTTGTGCTGGCCGGTGACTACAACGTGATCCCTGAAGCGCGCGATGCCCGGAACCCACAGAACTGGGTAGGTGATGCACTATATTTGCCAGCAACACGCGAAGCGTTCAGGACATTACTGGCGCTGGGCTTGACTGAATCATTCCGCGCTCTTCACCCTTCAATGGTCGAATATAGTTTCTGGGACTATCAGGCCGGGGCTTGGCCAAAAAACAATGGCATTCGAATTGATCACCTCTTGCTATCGCCCCAAGCGGCTGACCGGCTGGTGAGCGCAGAAATTCATAAAACTGTGCGTGGAGACGAAAAACCGTCAGACCATGTGCCTGTGATGATAGAGTTGGGTTAGAGAGAGGCTGCCCCAATCATTAATTTTAAGTCCGTCATCCTCGCGAAAGCGGGGATCCTACTTTGCTCATCTGACTGCGTTTTACTTGGATTCCTGCCTGCGCGGGAATGACGATGATGGGGGCACGATCATAAACCAGGCAGTTTCCCAAACAAAAACCCGCCGATTTTCATCGGCGGGCGCTTTTAACGCATGACCGTTACAAACTTACTTGGCTACAGGAGCCTTAACGCCGAAGGCAGCGAAGCTGGCTTCAAATGGCTTGAATGCACTCTTAGCAGCCGCAGCATAGATTTCGCCGAGCTTTGTGAATTCAGCAACCGTTGCTTCAAAGTTTTCCTTGGCGAAAGCCTGTTGAACTTCAACAGCCTTTTCAAAGGTCTTGGCAGCCACAGCCTTTTCCCACTGGGCAGCTGATTTTTCAAAAGATTTCTTAGAGAAATCAGCAACTTCCTGAGCAACAGCTTGATAGCCCTTGGTCAAAGCAGCGCCCGAAGCCGTAAATGCTTCAAAGCTTTCTTTGCTGGCGGCTTGCATATCTTCAAACGATTTCATCATGTTTATCTCCAAAGTGTGTGAGTCGGATGTCTGTGTTCGATGATTAGGATTTAGGTGCGGCGCACAAAAAAGTCAAGAAATATTTTGCGTTGCAACATAATCCAATTTTGGACTATCACCCTTTTGGAAAATCGACTCGGAATTTACCCCTTGGTAAGTTCACAGTCGCTATTCATTAATTGTGTTTCTGTCGCCGTGGGGCAACGATGTGAAGCATATATTCGATCTGCCTAAGTGGGGCAGACCAATGCTTAAAGGTGGACTATATATGTTTGTCGTTAAATCCGCGATGAAGTTGCAAGCCCTTGTTGTTTTGTGTTGTGCCTTATTGTTCTCTTCTGTTGCCGATGCAAAGCCACAGTTTTCAGCCATAACAGTTGATGCGCGCACGGGAGCAGTTTTGTTTGGCGAATCGCCGGATGGTTTGCGCATGCCCGCGTCGCTGACGAAGATGATGACACTTTATGTCCTGTTTCAAGATTTGAAAGCAGGCCGGATCAATCGCAGCACCCCGCTTCGGGTTTCTGTTCGCGCGGCATCAATAGCTCCGTCAAAACTGGGTATGAAGCCGGGCTCAATGATCACTGTTGATGAGGCCATCCGCGCACTGGTGACAAAATCAGCAAACGACGTAGCCTCAACGATTGCCGAAAATTTGGGTGGTACAGAATCAAATTTTGCAGCACGCATGACACGGGTGGCCCATTCAATAGGCATGAGCAGAACCACGTTCTACAATGCGTCAGGCTTGCCCAACTCCAAGCAATTCACCACAGCACGTGATATGGCCACTTTGGGTCTGCGGCTGATGCGTGATTTCCCGCAATATTATCCCTATTTCCGTATTACCGAATTTAACTTCCGTGGCCGTGTTATTCGCACGCACAATTCCTTGGTTCTCAAATATGACGGAACCGACGGAATAAAAACTGGCTATATTGCTGCCGCAGGATTCAACTTGGTCACATCCACCAAACACGGCGATAAACGCCTTGTCGGCGTCGTTTTGGGCGCCCGATCAACAGCTGCGCGTTCGGCATATATGATCGCCATGCTTAATCGCAGTTTTGCAAAAGCAAAAGATGGGGCAACCGTCGCAGCTCTAGCGGGTTCCGCCAAAGGCGCCATCAATCCCCTTGTGGCAACAACGACGGAACA
Organism: Alphaproteobacteria bacterium; assembly: GCA_028868255.1. GTDB lineage: Bacteria > Pseudomonadota > Alphaproteobacteria > Rhizobiales > Aestuariivirgaceae > Aestuariivirga. The sequence goes on from JAGWUY010000046.1 coordinate 9,038, forward strand.
AACAAAACCTGACAAAACGCAAATGGCGGCTGTTGCCGCTGCTGCAGCACAAGACACCACAGCAACAGCTGCTGAAACTGGTGCCGATACAACGCCTGTCGCTTCTACGTCACCAAAAGTAATTGAAGCGACCTTAGCTTCCAGTGAAGGAACAAAAAAACCAACAGGCAAATTGCCTTTTGAAATCAAATCAGTTTCCAATGAACCCTCAACACTTGAAGACACAATTAAGAAAAGCTGGAATATACAAATTGGGGCCTTTCCAGACAAAGCCCAAGCCCAAGCCAAACTAACAGCACTAAAAGGCAAAGCAATCGCATCTCTAGAGGGTAAATCCGCCTATACGATTGCTGTCCAAAGCGGCGCCAACATTGTATATCGCGCCCGCTTTGCTGGCTTTGATGCGACAACGGCGAAACAGGCCTGCGCCAAAATCGTTAGCCTAGGCGAGAAATGCATGGCATTCCAACCCCAGTCTTGACAGTTTCGTGTGAAGAGCTAAATTTGCAGAGACTTTTGGTCAACAATATAATCACTGCAAAACTTGGACTTCGGTTTACAAGTGCAGGCGAGAGGTCTCGTTATGCGCGCTCCGGGTCAAACCAGCAATTTTAAACCTATTGATGCCGGCGATATTTGGGAGAAGGATCACAAACATCTTCTCCACCCATTCACTCATTTTGACAGCTTCAAAGTTGAAGGCTCCCTGATCATCACTGAAGCCAATGGCTGCATGATCAAAGACAGCAACGGCAACGAATATCTTGATGGTCTGGGTGGCATGTGGTGTGTCAATGTGGGCTACGGACGCAATGAAATTGCCGAAGTAATGGCTGATCAAGCGCGCCAATTGGCATATGCCAACCCATTTGTTGACATGACCAATGTACCGGCCTCTGAATTGGCAGCCAAGCTGGCTTCACTCGCGCCGGGCAATTTGAACCATGTTTTCTTTTCCCTATCAGGTTCTTGCGCAAACGACACAGCAATTCGTCTTGCCCATTTTTACCACGCGCGCCGCGGTGAGCCTTCACGCACACAAATTATTTCTCGCATGAACTCTTATCACGGATCAACCTTTCTTGGCATGTCAGTTGGTAACCGTGCGGGAGATCGCGTAGCGCAGTTTCAATATATCAACAATTTAATACATCATCTTTCTGCGCCCTACCCCTATCGCAGGCCAGAAGGAATGAGCGAAGAACAGTTCACTGATTTTCTGGTTGATGAATTCAAGACCAAAATCACGCAATTAGGTAAGGAAAATATCGCGGCCTTTATTGCAGAACCGATTCAAGGTTCCGGTGGCGTCGTAGTGCCGCCCAAAAACTATCTGAAGCGCATGGCCGCCGTTGCCAAAGAAAATGGAATTCTGTTTATTGCCGATGAAGTAGTGACCGCTTTTGGCCGCTTGGGCCACTGGTTTGCCAGTGAAGACGAATTTGGCGTAGTCCCGGATATGATCGTGTGTGCTAAAGGCCTAACTTCTGGCTATTTGCCGCTGGGGGCCACAATCTATTCTGATGAAATCCACGAAGGTATAAGTGCGCCTGGCCCTGATGTTTGGTTTGCACACGGTTTCACCTATAGCGGTCATCCGGTGTGCTGTGCCGTGGGCCTTAAGAACATTGAAATCATCGAACGCGAGAACCTTTTGGGCCATGTTCGTCATGTGGGTGACCATTTTGAAAATCGTTTGAGGGCGTTGGAATCGTTGCCTCTGGTTGGGCAGGTGCGTGGCAAACGCCTGATGATGTGTGTGGAATATGTGGCAGACAAAAGCACCAAGGTACCCTTGGCTGATGAGATTAATATTTCCAAACGCATTTCAAATATGTGTGAATTGAATGGATTGTTGGTGCGTCCCATCGGGCATTTGGATGTGATGTCGCCGCCGCTTACGCTCTCGCTCAAGCAGGCCGATTTTATAGTGGATACACTCGGCAATGCTATTGAGGATGTGGCGCGCGATTTGAAACACGAGGGCTTGATTTAGCTGCCGAGCAAAACATCTTTCGCTTCGTTGATTTTCGCGGCCAAATAATCAGTGCCACCCTTGTCTGGGTGATACTGCTTCATCAGGTTTTTGTGCGCCGCTTTAATTTCTACATCGCTGGCCCCGGGCTTGAGTCCCAGCACACTAAACGCATCGTTGCGTGACATGGTTGCAGAACTTGGTTTGCTGGCAGCGCTGTGGCTATCACCACCACGCCATTCTGGCCGTTCACGCGCAATCCAGGCCTCTAACAAAGAGAGGCTTTGGTCTGGGGCTGTTTGGCAGCCTACATAAAAGCCGCGCAACTCCAGATCATTCAAATTAGACAGCGCACGTCCGGCGAAGGGCCCAGCCACCACATGCCCTGCCAATGCTCCAGAATCATGATCCAACACCATAACCAAAAGACTGGTGGTGACTGTGCTAGTTTGACCTGGGGTTTTGGAGCGACCCCAGCCAAAGCCATTTGGATATGCCGCTGATTTGCCAAATAGCCCAGCCCCGACAGCAAACAAGGCTGTAGCCACATTCACTTGCCCGCGCAACAACAACAATCCTGAAAACGCCATGACACCGACACCTGCTGCTTTTTGCAAAAAGGCAGATGCAGCGGCTGGCCCCAATTTAGCCATTTTGCGCAGCGTCCAGAGACCGCCAAACAAGATCCCGAGTGCGATTAAAAGCTGCGGCATATGCTTAACCCATTTGATCCAGTAACAGGCGTGCAGCCCCGCCATACTTGGCCTTGTCACTCAATGCTTTTCGCCCACCCGCGGCATAGGCCGCCACTGCTCGTAACAACTCAGCCAGAACTGTGGGGCTGTTTTCATCCAACTTATAATAAGCACCGCGCGTGAGACGCGCGAGTTCTTTGAAGCCAGTCAAGGCCGCTTTGTCATCTCCCTCTTGGAACATGAAAAGGGGCGTACCTAGCATAGCCAGTTCGCCTGCCATTTGGCATAAGGCATCGATGCGCTCTTCTTGTGCATCACCCACGTAGATCACGGCCTGTACGGGAGATTTGGCGTTTTCTTTTTTGATGTGGTCCAGCACTCGGCCAATCTGGGTGTTGCCGCCTTGCACGGTCACGCCACTCATTAAGCGGCCCAGAGCTTCCGGGTCAGCCACCCATTTTGACGCACGGCATTCATTGAAGCCTCGGAAATAGACAAGTTGCACCTGAAGTCCGCCCGCCTTTTTGGCTTCAACAAACATCTGCCCTTGAATGCCAAGTGCTTTATCCCAAGTAGGTTGGCGACTCATGGTGGCATCCATGGCAAAAATCAAACGCCCTTCGCTTGTCCTCGGAACATGCGCCAAGCTGTTCACCTTTTGCAGAAAATCCGCAATATCGGCAGAGGATGCCGTTTTGCTCAATTGATCAGACATTGGCCAGACTGCCCCTTCCGCGATTAGACCGCTTAGATGGGGATTAA